>NZ_JBSFKF010000030.1:83940-103177 GCF_053598415.1 Kitasatospora sp. NPDC001132
ACCACCAACTTAACACCACCCCCCCCACCCCCCCCCCCATCAACCAACCTCCACCCCCGCCCCGGCCCCGACCGCCCCGCCCCCCCCCCCGCCGCGAGGGGAGACCACCGTGACACCGCCGGCCGCAGCCAGCGCCGCCGCCATCCGTACCGACGATCCGACCACCGACCCCGCCGCGGCGAGCGCCGCGGCCGCCGACGCCCAGGCACCCGCCCCCACGGGGCTGCCCGGCAACGGCGACGACGACCCCGACGAACGCACCGCGGCGGACCCCGCCGCTCAGGGCCGCACCCACTCGGCCTCGTCTCCCACAGGTGCCGAATTCACCCGGCCCGGGGGGATGTTCTCCTCACTGCGCGTTCGCAACTACCGCTACTACTTCGCCGGCCAGGTGGTGTCCAACACCGGCACCTGGATGCAGCGGATCGCCCAGGACTGGCTGGTGCTGAGCCTCACCGGCAGTCCGCTCGCGGTCGGCATCACCACCGCCATGCAGTTCCTGCCGATGCTGCTGCTCGGCCTGTTCGGCGGCGTGCTCGCGGACCGGATGCCCAAGCGCCGGCTGCTGATCTACACCCAGGGCGCGATGGGCCTGCTGGCCGCCGGCCTCGCGGCGCTGACCGTCGGCGGCGTGGTGACGCCGTACTACGTGTACTTCTTCGCGCTGCTGCTCGGCCTGGTCACCGTGGTGGACAACCCGACCCGGCAGGCCTTCGTCTCCGAGATGGTCGGGCCCAAGGACCTCGCCAACGCCGTCAGCCTGAACGCCGCCAACTTCCAGACCGCCCGGCTGGTCGGCCCCGCCGTCGCGGGCCTGCTGATCGCCGCGGTCGGCAGCGGCTGGGCGTTCGCCGTCAACGCGCTGTCCTTCGCCGCCGTGATCGGCGGGCTGCTCGCGATGCGGGAGAGCGAACTGCGCCCGACCGAGCCGATCGCCCGCGAGAAGGGGCAGTTGCGCGAGGGCCTGCGGTACGTGAGGGAGCGGCCCGAGCTGCTCTGGCCGATGGTGCTGGCCGGGTTCATCGGCACCTTCGGCTTCAACTTCCCGACGCTGCTCTCCGGTTTCGCGTACGACACCTTCGAGGTGGGCGCCGGCCAGTACGGCCTGCTGAACACCGCGATGGCGATCGGTTCGCTGACCGGCGCGCTGCTCGCCGCCCGCAGGGGCGTGCCGCGGCTGCGCCGGCTGGTCGGTGCGGCGCTGGCCTTCGGCGCGCTGGAGGTGGTCGCCGCGTTCGCGCCCGACTACTGGACCTTCGCGCTGCTGCTGATGCTGATCGGGGTGTTCGGGCTGAGCTTCAACACCTCGGTCAACTCCACGCTGCAGCTGGCCACCGACCCCGAGATGCGCGGTCGGGTGATGGGCCTGCTGGTGCTGGTCTTCACCGGCGGCACGCCGATCGGCGCCCCGGTCGTCGGCTGGGTGACCGCCTCGTACGGGCCCCGGCTCGGCCTGCTGGCCTGCGGACTGGTGTCCGCGGCGGCGGCCGGCGTGGTGGGCCTGGTGCTGGCCCGCAGCGCGGACCTGCGGGTGCGCTTCGACCTGCACCCGGGCCGCGGCGGCCGGGTGGTGGCCTTCGTGCCGCGGACCGGCGCGGCGAGCAAGTCGGAGCTGGCCCCGGCCTGCTGACGGAACGTCGGGCCCCCGGACGTGTGTCCGGGGGCCCGCGGTGGTTCAGAGGCGGATCTCCAGCACCTGGCCGGGCCAGACGCCGTTCGGCTGGTCGACCTCGAACGCCACGGTCTCGGTGAAGCCGAGCGCCCGGTACCGGCCGACCAGCTTGCGGTCGGCGCCGCCGTAGCAGTCCACCCGCAGCAGGCCGATGCCGCGTCGGCGGGCCTCCTCGACCGCGTCGGCGATCAGCGCGGCGCCGATGCCGGAGCCCTTGCGGTCGCGGTCGGTGACCAGGTTGCGGACGTACAGCTCGCGCTCGTCCACGGCGGGGATCCACCGGCCGCGGTCCTCGGAGAGCACGCAGCAGCCGACCGTACGGCCGTCCTCGTCCACGGCGAGGCGGATCAGGAACGGCTCCTCGGCGTACGAGGAGACCTGGTCGATCCGGGCCTGGATGGTGCTGAACGGCTGGTCGCCCCACTGGCCGGTGCGGCCCTGGGCGGTCAGCCAGGAGACGGCGCCGTCGAGCAGCGACAGGATGTCGGGGACGTCCGCGGACCCCCCGTTGCGGATCTTCATGGGAGAACGTTCTACCCCAGCCGGCCGGGCGCGGGAAGATGGGCCCATGAGGTTGTTCGTGGCGGTGCTGCCGTCGGTCGAGGCGTTGCAGGGGCTCGCCGACGCGGTCGCGCCGGTGCGGGAGCTGCCCGGGGCGGAGCGGCTGCGCTGGACCGGCGTCGAGGGCTGGCACCTGACCCTGGCCTTCCTGGGCGAGGTGCCGGCCGGGAGCCTGCCGGAGCTGGAGGCCGGCCTGGCCGCCGTCGCCGAGGTCCACCCGGTGCACCGGCTGCGGATCGCGGGCGCGGGCCGGTTCGGCGACCGGGTGCTCTGGGCCGGGGTCGAGGGCCAGGCCTGGGCGCTGCGGCGGCTGGCCGACGCCGTCACGGGGGCCACCGCCGAGGTCACCGGGGCGACCGACGACTTCGCCTTCCACCCGCACCTCACCCTCGCCCGGGCCGGCTCCTCGCGCGGTCACCGGCGGGCCGTGCAGCGGGTCGCGGCGGCCGAGCTGGACGGCCTGGTGGCGGCGCTGGCCGACTACCGGGGGCCGGAGTGGGACGCGGCCGAGCTGCACCTGGTGCGCAGCGACCTGGGCGGCGGCTTCGCGCACTACGAGACGCTCCGCTCCTGGGCGCTGGCGGACTGGAGCTGAGCTCCCCGGAAGGGGCCCGGCGAGGGGCCCGGGCGGAGTACGGGATGAGCCGGAGGTACGCTCGTTGACCGTGGATCCCAAGACTCGTATGCGCATCGTCTCCGGCACCCTGGTGCTGATGCTGGTCGTCGTGCTGATCAGCTCGCTGGTCGGCCGCTAGGCACCTCCGGCCTCCCGGCCCCGGAACGGCGAGAGGGCCACCGCCCGTCGGCGGTGGCCCTCGGTCGTGTCCTCGGGGGACGGGGTCAGAGCTGCTCGACCACGTAGTCGATGCAGTGGGTGAGCGCCTCGACGTCCGCCGGGTCGATCGCCGGGAACATCGCGATGCGCAGCTGGTTGCGGCCCAGCTTGCGGTACGGCTCGGTGTCCACGATGCCGTTGGCACGCAGTGCCTTGGCGACCGCGGCGGCGTCCACCGACTCGTCGAAGTCGATGGTGCCGACCACCTGGGAGCGCTCGGCCGGGTTCGCCACGAAGGGGGTGGCGTAGGAGGACTTCTCGGCCCAGGAGTACAGCCGGGACGAGGAGTCGGCGGTGCGGGCGACCGCCCAGTCCAGCCCGCCGTTGCCGTTCATCCACTCCAGCTGGTCGGCCAGCAGGAAGAGGGTGGAGAGCGACGGGGTGTTGTACGTCTGGTCCTTCGACGAGTTGTCGATGGCCGTCGGCAGCGAGAAGAACGGCGGGATGTAGCGGCCGGAGGCGGCGATCTCGGCGGCGCGCTCCAGGGCGGCCGGGGAGAAGGTGGCCAGCCAGAGGCCGCCCTCGGAGGCGAAGGACTTCTGCGGGGCGAAGTAGTAGACGTCCGTCTCGGTGATGTCCACCGGCAGGCCGCCGGCGCCCGAGGTGGCGTCCACCAGCACCAGCGAGCCCTCGTCCGTGCCGGCCGGGCGCCGGATCGGCATCGCGACGCCGGTCGAGGTCTCGTTGTGGGTGAGCGCGTAGACGTCCACGCCGGCCTCGGCGACCGGCAGCGGGTGGGTGCCCGGGGCGGTCTTGATCACGCTCGGCTCGCCGAGCCAGGGCGCGGCCGCGACCGAGGAGGCGAACTTCGAGGAGAACTCGCCGAAGTCGAGGTGCTGGGACTTCGCCCGGACCAGGCCGAAGGCGGCGATGTCCCAGAAGGCGGTGGAGCCGCCGTTGCCGAGGACGACCTGGTAGCCGTCCGGCAGCGAGAAGAGGCTGCTCACGCCCTCGCGCACGCGCTTGACCACGTTCTTGACCGGGGCCTGGCGGTGTGAGGTGCCGAGCAGGGAGGCCTGGGTGGCGGCGAGGGCACTCAGGGCCTCGGGGCGCACCTTGGACGGTCCGCAGCCGAAACGGCCGTCTGCGGGCTTGATGTCAGCGGGGATCTGGATCTGAGCCACGGGCGCAGCCTACCGGCCGGGGGCCCGGCGGAGGTACGGCCGTCCGCCCGCTGAGACTGGGGTCCCGGCCGTCCCGGAACCACCCGGGGACGCGCGGCAGCGGGCCCGGCCGGAGCCGGACCCGCTGCTCAGGGGCACTGACCGGACGCTCGTCCGGTATCGCGCCGCGGGGGATCAGTGGGCGATGGCGTCCCAGCCCTCGATCTCCTCGGGGCGGCGCGGGCCGGGGCCGACGTAGCGCGCGGAGGGGCGCACGAGCCGGCCCGTGCGCTTCTGCTCCAGGATGTGCGCCGACCAACCCGCCGTGCGCGCGCAGGTGAACATCGAGGTGAACATGTGCGCCGGGACCTCGGCGAAGTCCAGCATGATGGCGGCCCAGAACTCGACGTTGGTGGCCAGCACGCGGTCGGGGCGGCGGTTGTGCAGCTCCTCCAACGCGGCCTTCTCCAGGGCCTCGGCGACCTCGAAGCGCGGCGCGCCGAGCTCCTTGGCGGTGCGGCGCAGCACCCGGGCGCGCGGGTCCTCGGCGCGGTAGACGCGGTGGCCGAAGCCCATCAGGCGCTCGCCCTTGTCCAGCGCGTTCTTGACCCAGGCGGTCGCGTCGCCGGTGCGCTCGATCTCCTCGATCATGCCGAGCACGCGGGACGGGGCGCCGCCGTGCAGCGGGCCGGACATCGCGCCGACCGCGCCGGAGAGGGCGGCCGCGACGTCGGCGCCGGTGGAGGCGATGACCCGGGCGGTGAAGGTGGAGGCGTTCATGCCGTGCTCGGCGGCCGAGGTCCAGTAGGCGTCGACGGCCTTGACGTGCTTCGGGTCCGGCTCGCCGCGCCAGCGGATCATGAACCGCTCGACGACCGTCTCGGCCTTGTCGATCTCGCTCTGCGGGACCATCGGCAGGCCCTGGCCGCGGGCCGACTGGGCGACGTAGGACAGGGCCATCACGGCGGCCCGGGCGAGGTCGTCGCGGGCCTGCTCGGCGTCGATGTCCAGCAGCGGCTTGAGGCCCCAGACCGGGGCGAGCATGGCGAGGGCGGACTGCACGTCGACGCGGATGTCGCCGGAGTGCACCGGGATCGGGAACGGCTCCGCGGCCGGCAGGCCGGGGTTGAACTTGCCGTCCACCAGCAGGCCCCAGACGTGGCCGAAGGAGACGTTGCCCACCAGGTCGTCGATGTCGACACCGCGGTACCGCAGGGCGCCGCCCTCGCGGTCGGGTTCGGCGATCTCGCTCTCGAACGCGACGACTCCCTCAAGCCCGGGTACGAAGTCGGACATGCGACGGCTCCTTGAGTTCTGCGATCGGCGCTCCGCCGTGGTGGGGCGGCGCGCCAGTGACCGAATGGTGTTTGGCACTCGGTGCCAGAGTGACAGGCACGGGGTGCATTGCGCCATACACCACCGTGGTGATGTTTCCCGTCGTCCCGCTTGACCTTCCCGCGGGCGGGCCGGCCCGCCCGGGGAGGCCGCGGAACGAAACGCCCGGTTCCGGACAATTCCCCGCAGGGCGGGCGGCCGACCGGTGGCGGGTCACCTCATCTCCCACCGAGGTTTGTCCGGAGGTAGCGGTGCCCGTTGCTTGTCGTACGGGATGATGTTGGCGTGCAGACCCCGGATCGCGCCCAGTCGACGCCCCTGAGCCCCGCCAACCGGATCCTGGCCGACGAGGCCCGCCCAGGCCCGGACCTCACCGTGATGCGCAAGCACTACAGTCACGAGGGCCTGGTCGAGGAGCAGCTCGCGCCCGAGCCGATCGGCCAGTTCACCCGATGGTTCCACGAGGCGGACGACGCCGGCGTGGTGGAGCCCAACGCGATGGTGCTCTCCACCGCCGACGCCCAGGGGCGGCCCAGCTCCCGCACCGTCCTGCTCAAGGGCTACGACCTGCGGGGCTTCGTGTTCTTCACCAACTACGGCTCCCGCAAGGGCTCCGAGCTGGCCGCCAACCCGTACGCGGGGCTGCTGTTCCCGTGGATCGCGCTGGCCCGCCAGGTGATCGTCCAGGGCCGGGTGGAGAAGGTCGGCCGGGACGAGACCGCCGCCTACTTCCGCACCCGCCCGCACGGCTCCCAGCTGGGCGCCTGGGCCAGCGAGCAGTCCAGCCCGGTCGACAGCCGGGAGGTGCTCGAACGGCGCTACGCCGAGCTGGAGCGCCGCTACCCGGAGGGCGAGGGCGTGCCCGTCCCGCCGTTCTGGGGCGGGTACCGGGTGGTCCCGCAGAGCGTCGAGTTCTGGCAGGGCCGGGAGAACCGGCTGCACGACCGGCTCCGCTACGTCGCCGACCCCGCCGCCCCGACGGGCTGGCGGGTGGAGCGGCTCTGCCCGTGATCCGTTCGGCCCATCAGCTCCGCGCGGCGCCCGCGCTGAGCTGATGGGGCGTCACTCCCCGGGTGTAGGATGCCCGTCGCGGACCTGGGTCGATGCACCTTCGGCCAACAGCCCGCTGTGCCGACACGATCGAGTGAGGGACTGATGGGCGTCACCGGTGCGGAAACCGCCGCTGGACTCGGCTCTGACCTGGTCGACGTCGCCGCCCTGTCGCTCGACGAACTCGAAGCCCTGCCCGACACCGTCCTCGGCGACCTGCTGCGCCGGGTGGTCGCGGACGCCCTGACCCCCGGCGCCGAGCCGCTCGCCGCCTTCCAGTCGGCGCTCGACCGGTAGGTTGCCCCGCCGCCGGCATTCCGCCCGCGGCACCCCGCCGGAGGGCCCCGCCGGCAGCGCTCGACCGGTGGCACCCGTTGATTCCGTCGGTGCGCCCCGCGATCCCGTCCGCGCGCCCCCGGGCGCCGGAGCACCGCGGGCCGTCCGTGTGCGCCTGACCACCGGCTAAACCACCCGCGGTACCGAATCCTCCAACTTGCCAGCGGCGCCGGGGGAGTTCGCGACATGCTGGGGTATGAAACCAGCGCCGTCGCGGACCGTCGGGGCACGGGGGGAACAGGTGATGGGGCAGGAACAGCAAAGGCCGTACTTCTTCTTCAGCTACGCGCGTCGGGACTTCGAGGCCGAGGACGCCTTCGTCAACCAGTTCTTCAACGACCTGCGGGACGAACTCGGCCGACTGCTCGGGGTGGCCGTCCGGGCCGAGGAGCTCGCCTTCCGTGACACCGAGCAGCTGCGCCTCGGCGACGACTGGGCCGAGCGGCTGGCGACGATGCTGGGCCGCAGCCGGACCATGATCGCGCTCTACTCCCCGGCCTACTTCGCCAGCCTCTACTGCGGCAAGGAGTGGACCGCCTTCCGCGGCCGGGTGCGGCGCCACCACGAGGACACCGGGGAGCTCGTCCCGGCGCTGATCCCGGTGCTCTGGGAGCCCGTCGGCTCGGGCGAACTGGCCGCCGAGGTGACCAAGGTCCAGTGGGTCCAGCCGGACATGGGCGAGGCCTACGCCCGGCACGGCCTGCGGGCCCTGCTGCGCACCGCGCAGAGCGGGGCGTACGAGCAGGTCGTCCGGGTGGTCGCGGAGCGGGTGCGGGACGCGGCCGCGCGGCGGCTCGGCGAACTGCCCGAGTTCGACCTGGGCGCGGTGCGCGGCTACTTCCCGCCCCCGGCCGCGCCGGAGCCGGCGCCCAGCCCCGGGATGGTGCGGCTGTTCATCGCCGCAGGGAGCGCCCCGGAGGCCGCCGCGCAGGGCGGCTCGTACACGGGTGGCTGGTACGGGGCCAAGCCCTGGCACTGGGCGCCCTACTACCCGCCCGCCCGGCCGTCCCTGGCGGCCCGCGCCCAGCAGGTGATCACCGCGGCCGGGCACACCACCACGCTGGAGGAGATCGGCCCGGGCCTCGGCAGGAAGCTCGACCAGGCCCGGGAGGACAGCCAGGTCAGCGTGCTGCTGGTCGACCCGTGGGTGGCCGGCAGCGGCCGCTACCGGGCCGTGCTGAGCGAGTACGACGACCAGAACCACCCGGTCACCGGCGTGGTGGTGCCGATCGGCAGCAACGACCCGGACGGGGAGCGCGAAGCGCCGTGGACCGGCGTGCGCGGCGTGTTCCGCCGCAACTGGTTGCGCCGGAGCGACCTGGAGCACTTGTTCCGGGTGCGCGTGAACCAGGAGAGCTTCGACAACGACCTCACCATCATGGTGACGGTCGCCCAGAACAAGCTCATGGACGACAACCTCGATTGGGGAGACGATGGCGGGGACGCCTTCGGCCTCGGCCCGGAAGGCGACGCCTTCGGCTTCGGCGACGGCCCGAACATGCCCGGGCTGACCATCCCGGCCGGTCCGTCAGGGCGGTCCGGGCCCTCGGGTCCGCGCCAGGGCCGACCGCCCGCGCAGCACCACCCCGACCCCGATCCACCGGAACTGCCCGGCCAGCGCCGGGGCCAGGACGATGCCGTCCCGCTGAGGGGAGACCAGGACGATGACCACTGAGCCCGGCGCAGAGCTGGAGCGCGGCGGACCGGGATCGGTCGTCACGTTCTACTCCTTCAAGGGCGGCACCGGCCGCACCATGGCGCTCGCCAACGTCGGCTGGATCCTCGCCAGCCGCGGCCTGCGCGTCCTGGTCGTCGACTGGGACCTGGAGGCGCCCGGCCTCCACCGCTACTACCACCCGCTGCTGGTCGACCCGGAACTCCACTCCACCGAAGGCCTGATCGACCTGCTGCGCTCCTACGTCAAGCAGGCGCTGCCCTCCGCCAGCGGGCCGGTCGGGCAGTCCCCGGCCGACTGGCTGGACGAGCCCGGTCGCCTGGAGGGCTACGTCTGCGGCCTCGCCCTCGACCTGCCGCCCGGCGGCCGGCTCGACTTCCTGCCCGCCGGCCGGCAGAACGCCGCCTACGCCGCCGCCGTCACCACCTTCAACTGGCGCAGCTTCTACCACGGCCGGGACATCCGCGGCGGCGAGTTCCTGCGCGAGCTGCGCGAACGCTGGGCCCGCGAGTACGACTACGTGCTCATCGACAGCCGCACCGGCGTCAGCGACACCTCCGGCATCTGCACCGTCCTGATGCCCGACACCGTGGTGGACTGCTTCACCTTCAGCGCCCAGAACATCCGCGGCGGCGTCGACGCCGCCCGCGCCATCGCCGAGGCCGAGGAGCGGGCGATCCGGGTCCTGCCGGTGCCGATGCGGGTGGAGGACGCCGAGCAGGAGCGCCTGGAGGCCGGCCGGGACTTCGCCCGCGAGGCCTTCGCCCCCTACCTCGGCCGCTGGCTGGCCGGTGACCGCCGCGCCGGCTACTGGGCCGACGTCGAGGTGCCGTACAAGCCCTTCTACGCGTACGAGGAGGTGCCCGCCACCGTCGCCGACCGGCCGCAGGAGGCCCGCAGCCTGCTCAACGCCTTCGAACGGCTGGCCGGTTGGATCACCGACGGCCGGGTCCGCACCCTGCGCCCGCTCACCGCCGAGACCCGCCGCCGGCTCTACGGCGCCTACCTGCGCTCCGCCCGCGCGGTACCGCGCCAGGTGTTCGTCAGCTACGCGCCGGAGGACCGGATGTGGGCCGAGTGGGCCGCCGGGACGCTCACCCGCTTCGGCTACCAGGCCTCCCTGCACAGCGCCGCCGAACCGTACACGGGCCCCCGGCCGCCCGAGGTCGCCGGGCCGGTCGACGGCCAGGGCCGGCTGCTCGCGCTGCTCTCGCCCGAGTACACCGCGCTGCCCCGGGCCGCCGAGGTCTGGCAGCTCCTCCAGGGGCGCGAACTGACCTCCGGATCACCGGCGTTGGTCTCCTTCCGACTCCAGGACTCGGACGAGCCGGTGCCCCGCCCGTTCGCCGGGCAGCCGGTGCCCGACCTGGTCCGCTCCTCCGCGGTCGGCGCCGAGTCCCAGCTCTACGCCGAACTCGGCCCGCCTCCCGGCAGCAACCGGCAACTCGACACCGACAGCGGTGAGTTCGCCGCCCCCGCACGGTTTCCGGGCACCGCCCCGCAGGTCCAGGACGCGCCCTCGCGCAACGCCGCCTTCATCGGCCGCGGCAAGCTCCTGGAACTGCTCCGCAACCGCTTCACCGGCGGCCCCGCCGCCGTGCTCAGCCAGGTGCTCTACGGCTTCGGCGGCGCCGGCAAGTCCCAGATCGCCGCCGAGTACGCGCACCGCTTCAAGGCCGCCTACGACGTGATCTGGTGGGTGCCCGCCGAGGAGCCCGCCAACATCCCGCAGAAGCTCGCCGAGCTCGCGCCCCGGCTCGGCGTGCCCACCAGCGACGACGTCGCCCACACCGCCGCCGCCGTGCTCGACGCGCTGCGCCGCGGTCAGCCGTACCGCCGCTGGCTGCTCGTCTTCGACAACGCCGGCACCCCCGAGGAACTCGCCCCCTGGCAGCCGGCCGGCTCCTCCGGCGGGCACGTGCTGATCACCTCCCGCAACCAGGGCTGGGCCCGGCACGCCGGCCTGGTGGAGGTCGACGTCTTCCTCCGCGAGGAGAGCGTGCGGCTGCTGCGCCGCTTCAACGGCGGCCTCTCCGCGGAGGACGCCGACCAGGTCGCGCACCGCCTCGGCGACCTGCCGCTCGCCGTCGGCCAGGCCGCCGTCTGGCTCCAGGAGACGTCGATGCCGATCGCCACCTACCTCGAACTGCTCGACGAAGAGCTCACCGAGATGCTGGAACGCACCCGGCTGCGGGCCGCCGACTACCCGCACTCGGCCGCCGCGACCTGGCGCATCTCGGTCGAGGAACTGCGCCGGATGAACGCCCCGGCCGCCCAGATCCTGGAGATCTGCGCCTTCTTCGGCCCGGACGCCATCCCGATGCGGCTGCTCTACAGCCGGGCCGTCACCCGCGCCCTGCGGCTGCCCCCGCGCGCGCCCCGCGACAAGCTCGCGATCGGCGAGTTCCTGCGCGCCATCAACCGGTTCGGGCTCGCCCGCACCGACCAGGGCAGCGAGACCATCACCGTGCACCGGCTGGTCCAGGCGGTGCTGCGGGACCAGGTCGAGGAGGAGCGGCGGGCCGAACTGAGCGGCGTCGTCCACGCCGCCCTCGCCACCGCCAACCCCGGCGACCCGGACGTGCCCGCGAACTGGGCCGAGTACGCCGAACTCCTGCCCCACCTCTGGCCGTCCGGGGCGCTCGACAGCGCCGACGAGGACGTCCGGCAGTGGATCATCGACTCGGTGCGCTACCAGTGGAAGCGCAGCCTGCACGAGTCCGGCCGGGAGCTCGCCGAGCGGACCCTGGAGCACTGGCGCCAGGACGGCTACGGCGGGCCCGGCTTCGACGTCGACAACGACGCCCAGACGCTCATGCTGCGCACCCAGCTGAGCAACATCCGCCGCTCCCAGGGCGCCCTCCAGGAGGCGTACGAGACGGACCGGGACATCCTGGAGCGCTTCACCGCGACCCTGGGCCCGGAGCACTCGCACACCCTCGCCGTCGCCAACAGCCTCGGCGCCGACCTGCGCTTCCTCGGCCGCTACGACGAGGCCAGGGCGCTCGACCGCCGCACCCTGGACGCCGCCCGGCGCACCCTCGGCCCGGACCACCCGCGCACCCTGATGATCACCAACAACCTCGCCGTCTCCGACTACCTGGCCGGCGACCGCCGGGCCGCCCTGGAACGGCACCGCAGCAACTACCTCCAGCAGCGCGACGCGCTCGGCGCGCACAGCCTCTACGCGCTCTCCTCGGCCTCCAACTACGCCCGCGACCTGCGCGAGACCGGGCGGCTGCGGGAGGCCCTGGACCTGCTGGAGGAGACCGTCCGGATCTACCAGCAGACCATCGGGGACAGCCACACCGACACCCTGCGCGCCCGCAAGAACCTGGCCGTGGCGCTGCGCCGGGCCGGCCGGTACCACGAGGCCCTGGAGATCGACGAGGACATCTACCAGCGCTACCTGGACATCAACGGCCCCGAGCACCCCGACACCCTGGCGGCCGCCACCAACCTGGCCAGCGACCTCAACGCGCTCGGCGACACCGGGCGGGCGATCCCGCTGGCCGAGCGCGCGCTGGCGCGGTACCGCGACTACCTGGGCGAGAACCACCCGGTGACGCTGGCCGGCGCCAACAACCTCTCGGTGTACCTGCGGCTGGCGGGGCGCACGGCGGAGGCGCGCGAGCTGTCCGGCCGTACGCTGGCGCAGTTCCGCACCGTCCTCGGCGCGCACCACCTCTACATCCCGATCGCGATGATGAACCACGCCAACGACCTGGCGCTGGCCGGGGAACTCCGGGCCGCGCTCGAACTGGAGCTGGAGGCCGAGCCGTTGATGACCGACGCCCTCGGCCAGGACCACTACGACTCCATCGGCATCAACTCCAACCTCGCGCTGTCGCTGGCCGCCCTGGGGTACGCCGAGCGGGCCGCGGAGCTGCGGGCGGAGTGCATCCGGCGGGCGCGGTCGACCCTGGGGGAGGAGCACCCGACGACGATCGCGGTGCGGGCCGGGACACGGCTGGACTCGGACGTGGAGCCGCCGCACGTGTGACGGGTGATCAGCCGACTCGGTGGGCGGGCGGCGTGGCGGCCGGCGGTCGGCGGCGTGGCAGCCGGGCGGTCGGGCGGTCGGCGTGGCGGCCAGGCCGTAGGCTCACGGGCATGGTGCCGTTCCGGCAGTTCCTGCTGAAGATCCACAGTCGGTGCAACCTGGCGTGCGACTACTGCTACGTGTACGAGGGCGCGGACCAGAGCTGGCGCGGGCGGCCGCGGCGGATGGAGCTCGCGACCGTCCGTCGCACCGCCCGGCGGATCGACGAGCACGCGGCCGAGCACGGGCTGGACGAGGTGTCCGTGGTGCTGCACGGCGGCGAGCCGCTGCTCGTCGGCGCGGCCCATCTGGACGCACTGCTCGGCGAGTTGGCGGCTGTCCGGCCCCGGGTGCGGTTCACCGTGCAGACCAACGGGCTGCGGCTGCTGGACGAACCGGCGCTGCTCGGCGTGCTGCACCGCCACCGGGTCGCGGTCGGGGTCTCGCTGGACGGCACCCGGGCCGGCCACGACCGGCACCGGCGGCTGCCCTCCGGCGCGGGCAGCTGGGCGCGCACCGCCGAGGCGGTGCGGCTGCTCGGCTCGGAGCGGCACCGGGGGCTGTTCGCCGGGCTGCTGTGCGTCGTCGACCTGGCGTCGGACCCGGTGGCCACCTACGAGGCGCTGCTGGAGTTCGCGCCGCCCAGGGTCGACCTGCTGCTGCCGCACGCCACCTGGTGCGAGCCCCCGCCGGGCGTCCCGCCCCGGCCGGTGCCGGACGCGCCGCCGCCGGGCGGGGGGCCCGCGCCGTACGGGGAGTGGCTGATCGCCGCCTTCGACCGCTGGTACGGCGCGCCGCGTCGGGAGACCGGGGTCCGGCTGTTCGAGGAGCTGGCGGTGCTGCTGCTCGGCGGGCGGGCGGCCAGTGAGGCGGTCGGGCTGGCGCCCGTCGACCTGGTGGTGGTCGAGACGGACGGGGCGATCGAGCAGGCGGACAGCCTCAAGGCGGCCTACGACGGCGCCCCCGGGACCGGCCTGGACGTGTGGCGGCACGGCTTCGGGGAGGCGGGCGCGCACCCGGCCTTCCGGGCCCGCCAGCGCGGCCTCGCGGGCCTCGGGGCGGTCTGCACCGGGTGCCCGCTGGCCAGGGTCTGCGGCGGGGGCCTGTACGCGCACCGGTACGCGGGGGACGGCTTCGGGCACCCGTCGGTGTACTGCGCGGACCTGGACCGGCTGATCCGGCACATCGCGGAGCGGCTGCGGGCGGGGGTGGCGGGACTGGCGGGTTCGGCGGAGGCGGCGGGCGCGGCGGGATCGGCGGGATCGGCGGGATCGGCATCGGAGGCGCGGGTGGGGCCGAGGTGACGGCGGGGGCGGGGCGTCGGTTCACCCGTCCGGGTCATGCCCGGCCGCCGTCCGGCTGATCCGCACCCGCACGGGGAGACCGCGGGCGGATCCGGCGGGTTGGGCGAGGGGCCGGTCGACCTGGCCGGCAGCCGCACACATGAGGAGGAAGACCGGTGACGGGTACGGGCGAGGTGGTGGCGGCCGGGGTGCCGGGCGCGCGCGGGGCGGACGGACTGCCCCGGCACGGGGTGGACCGGGCGACGTTCCGGGCGATCGCGGGCGCGCGCGGCGGGCCGGAGGCCGTCCGGCTGCTGCGCGCGGGGCAGTTGAGCAAGCGGGCGCTGCTGCTGCTGGCGCTGCGCCGGTCGGCACCGGAGCACGACGGCTACCGGGAGGCGTACGCCCGGGTGCGGGCGCTGCAGCGGGACGACCGGGACGGCTGGGAAGAGGTGCTGCTGCGGCCGGAGTTGGACGCCTGGGCGGCCGACTGTCTGCGCGGCGCGGCGGCGGGGGAGGCCGTTGCGCTCGGCGGGCTGGGCGAGTTCCTCCGGTCGGGACCGGGGCCGGCCCTCGTGCTGGAGTGCGACGGGCTGCGCTGGACGCCGTCGGTCGACCACGCCGGTCCGCGCCGGGTGGACTACGGGCGCCCGCCGGCCGGGCCGCTCGCGGACGCCGAACTCGCTCGCTGGGAGCGGCGGTTGGCCGAGGCCTGGGAGATCATCGTGCGCCGCCACCGCCGTCATGCGCGGGCCCTCGCGGCCTGCGTGACCACCGTCGTGCCGCTGCTGCCGGCCCCCGGTGGGGAGGTCGTCAGCGCCGCCGCCCGGCGGGCGTACGGTGCGGTGGCGGCCTCGCTGCCGGACGATCCGGTGCTGCTCGCGCTCGCCCTGGTGCACGAGTTCCTGCACGTCCAACTCGGCGCGCTGATGGACCTGGTGCCGCTGCACCGCCCCAACGGTCCGGCGGTCTACCACGCTCCCTGGCGGCCCGACCCGCGTCCGGCCGGGGCGTTGCTCCAGGGGGCGTACGCGCACCTGGGTGTGGCGGACTTCTGGCGGGCGGAGGCGGCGGCCGGGGTGGCGGCGGGCGCGGGCGCGGCGCTCGGCTCGGGCGCGGGCTCGGGCGCGACGCTCGGCTCGGGCGCCGGTGATGCGGCGCGCGCGGCCCGTGCGCACGGGGAGTTCGCGCGCTGGCGGACGCACACCCTGGCGTCCGGGCAGACGCTCCTGAGCTGCGGCGAACTCACGCCGGACGGGCTGGAGTTCGCCAGGGAATTGGTGCGGGCCGTGGGGGAGCTCGGCGAGCCGGGGGGAGTGAATCCGGGGGAATGAATCCGGTGAGGCGCAGGCTTGACCGGATGGCGCGCTTGTGGGGGTTCTCTGCCGGGCACTCCCGGGGTGTGCCCAGGCGGCGGTCCACCTGTTCGTCCTGGCGGCGGGCCACAATTTCGCCCTGGCGGCGGTCCGTGTTTTCGCCCCGGCGACACGCTTCGGCGTGCGCCACGGCGAAGCGCGCGGCGGCTGAACAGGTGAATTCTGGTGGTACGGCGCGGGCTGTGGTGCGGCGTCGGCCGCCTGGGGAGCCCAAGGTGACTCCGAACGTGCCGCGCGGAGTCTTCGAGGGCACTACATTGGTCGCAACCGGGTGGGCTTACCCACCCTCGGCAGGTCCTAACCGCGCCTAAGGAAACGAACATGACTCCGGTAACCAGCATCAGGCCGGCCGGCAAGCTCACTGACCCTCAGGAGACGCCGGAACGCCCCTCGCTCGCCGATCTCGCCGCGCTCGGCGCGGAAGAGCTCGCCTCCCGGCTCCAGCGCGCGCTCCCCGGCGCGGAATCCGGCCTCGTGCCGGTCGCTGCCTTCAACTCCTCGATCTGACCCGGCCCGGAACACCGGGCGGAACCCAGACCGAGCCGAACCGAACAGTCCCAGCTCCATGACGACGTCGACTCCGCTGCCGCTGACGCAGTTCGTGGTCAAGATGCACAGCAGGTGCGATCTGGCCTGCGACCACTGCTACGTCTACGAGCACGCGGACAGCAGCTGGCGTTCCCGGCCGAAGGTCATCGCGGACGGGATCCTGGCCAAGGCCGCCGAGCGCATCGGCGAGCACGCGGCCGCCCACCGGTTGCCCGCCGTCCGGGTCGTCCTGCACGGGGGAGAACCCCTGCTCGCCGGCCCGGACCGCTTGCGCCGCGCCGCCGAGGCGCTCCGGGCGGCGCTCCCGCCCGGCTGCGCCCTCGACCTGCGCATCCACACCAACGGCGTGCTGCTGAGCCGGGACTTCTGCGCGCTGTTCGCGGAGCAGGAGATCAAGGTCGGCATCTCGCTGGACGGCGACAAGGCCGCCAACGACCGCCACCGCCGGTTCGCCGACGGACGCAGCAGCCACCCGCAGGTGCTGCGGGCCGTCGCCCTGCTGGACGAGCCCGAGTACCGGCACCTCTTCGTCGGGCTGCTGTGCACGATGGACGTCGAGAACGACCCGGCGGCCGTGTACCGGGCACTGGCCGAACTCCGGCCGCCCGCCGTGGACTTCCTGCTCCCGCACGCCACCTGGGACGAACCGCCCAAGCGCCCCGCCGCGCTCGGCGCCACCCCGTACGCCGACTGGCTGCTGACTGTCCACAGGCTGTGGGAAACGGACGGGCGGCCGTTCGCCGTACGGACCTTCGAGTCCGTGCACCGGACCCTGCGGGGGTTCTCCAGCCTCACCGAGTCGCTCGGTCTGGAGCCCTCCGACCTGGCGGTCCTGGAGACGGACGGGACCTTCGAGCAGGCCGACAGCCTGAAGACGGCGTACGACGGCGCGCCCGCCACCGGGCTGAACGTCTTCGCGCACAGCCTCGACGACCTCGCCCGCCACCCCGGCATCGCCGCCCGCCAGTCCGGCCTGGCCGGACTGAGCGAGGCCTGCCGCGCCTGCTCCGTGGTGCGCTCCTGCGGTGGCGGGCTGTACGCCCACCGCTATCGGAGCGACGATGGAGGAGGCAGCTTCGACCATCCCTCCGTCTACTGCGGTGATCTCATGACGTTCATCAACGGCATCGCGGGGAGCGGGAGTTCCGCCGGAGCTCCGGAGGCCGGTGTTCCGGTGCAGGCGGCCGGGTCGTCGCGGCCCGGTGCCGAGCGACTGCTGCCCGGCGCGCTCACCCCGCCCCAACTCGACGAGCTCGCCGCCGGATACGGGAGCGCGGACACCATCGCCGCGCTCGGCCGCTCCCAACTCGCCCTCACCCGGGCGATGCTGGCCGCCGCCTGGGACGCCTCCGGACAGGGGCGGGCCGAGGCGTGGGCCCTGCTGACCGAGCTCGACGCGGCGGCCCCCGCCGCCGTGGACGCCGTGCTCGCCCACCCGTACGCCCGCGCCTGGGCCGCCCGCCGGCTCGCCGGGGACCTCCCGGTCGGGCTCGGCCCGCTGGCCGCGCTCGCCGCGGCCGCCGCGGTGCGGGCCGGGCGGGGCGACACGGTCGCCGTGCCCGTCCGGGGCGGCCGGCTGCACCTGCCGACGCTCGGCGGCCTCGCCGTACCCGACGGCGAGGCCGTGGTCACCGGACGGGCGGACGGCTTCCAGGTGCGGGCGTCCGACGGATCCGTGCACACCGTGCTCGACGAGCCGCGGTGGCGGATCCGGCTGGCCGACGGCTGGACGGTCGTCCTGGAGGACACCGACCCGCTGCGGGACAGCCACGACCACCCCGTCGCCGACCGCCTCTCCGAGAGCGAACTGCTCGACTGGACGGGCGCGTTGCGCGAGGCCTGGGAGCTGCTCGGGCGGGACCTGCCCGGGTACGCGGAGGGCATCCGGGCCGGCCTGACGACGATCACCCCGTTGCGGCCCGGCCCGACCGGCCGGGACGTCAGCTCGGCGGCCCGGCAGGCGTACGGCGCCGTCGGCATCGCCCGGCCCGCCACCGCGCCGACCCTCGCCCTGCTGCTCGCCCACGAGTTCCAGCACGTCAAGCTCGGCGCGGTGCTGGACCTGACCGACCTGTACGACCGCGGCGACACCGCGTTGTACTTCGCCCCCTGGCGGCCCGACCCCCGGCCGCTCGAAGGGCTGCTCCAGGGCACGTACGCCCACCTGGCCGTCACCGAGTACTGGGGCACCCGCACCCTCGCGTACGACGGACTGCCGGGCTCGGCCGCCGACCGGGCGCGGGAACAGTTCGCGCTCTGGCGGCGGTACACCGCCGACGCCGTGGAGCGGCTGGCGTCGTCCGGATCCCTGACCGGGACCGGCCTGCGCTTCGCCGACGGCATGCGTGCCACCGTGGCACCCTGGCTCGCCCTGCCGCTGCCCGCAGCCGCCGAGCAGGCGGCCGACCGGGTACGGCGGGAACGGGCCGGGGTCTGACACCTCCCACCCGCGCCGCCCCGGGACCTCCCTCGCCCGGGGCCCTCAACCCCGGGGAAACGCCATCCTCACCGAACCCCGCGCCGGCGGCGTCGCCGTCGCCACCTCCGTCCACCCCCTCGTCCGCGACCTCCTCGAGCTCGGGGTCCGTCCGGGCACGGTGCTGCACGTCCAGGCGTCCCTGCGCGCCCTCGGACCGGTACCGGGCGGGGCGGCCGGTGTGGTCGAGGCCCTGCTCGAAGTCCTGGGCCCCGACGGCACCCTGGTCGCCTACACCGCCACGCCCGAGAACTCCGCCACCTCCCGCATCCACCAGTCCGCCACCGCCGGTCTCTCCCCGGCGGAGGTGGCCGACTACCAGGACCGGATGCCCCGCTTCGATCCGGCCACCACCCCGGCCTCGCCCTCCATGGGGGCGCTGTCGGAAGCGATCCGCTCGTGGCCGGGCGCGCTGCGCAGCCGCCACCCGCAGACCTCCTGGGCGGCCGTCGGCCGGCTCGCCCGGGAGATCACCGCCCACCATCCGCTGACCTCCCACCTCGGCCCGGAGTCGCCGCTCGGGCGGCTCTACGAACTGGACGCCCGGGTGCTGATGCTCGGCGTCCCGATGGACCGCTTCACCGCGTTCCACCTCGCCGACCTCCGCATGCCCGACGTGCCGGTGCGCGAGTACCGCTGCGTCGGGGAGGACGGCTGGACGGCCTTCCGGGCCGCTGACCTGGACGACCTCCACTTCGGCCGCCTCGGCGAGGAGGTCCTCCGGACCGCCCGCGGCATCACCACCGCCCGCATCGGCACCGCCGACTGCCGGCTCGTGCCGGTCCGGGAGGCCGTCGACCTCGCCGAGGCCGTCCTGCGGCGCGGCCGTCCCTGAAACCCGCTCCTTGTTCCCGCCGCCCGACAAGTGATCCCGCCGTTTCCCACCCCCCGCCCCCACACCCACCCCGCCTCCCCGCCCCCGTCGGCGCTTCGGCGGAGCCGAA
>NZ_JBSFKF010000031.1:0-101679 GCF_053598415.1 Kitasatospora sp. NPDC001132
GAGTCCTTGCCGCCGGAGAAGAGGATCACCGGGCGCTCGAACTCCCCCGCGACCTCGCGGAAGACGTGCACCGACTCGGCCTCCAGCGCGTCCAGATGCGACAGGGCCGGGAGCCCGGACGACGTGCACGGCGCGACGGCGGGTCGCAGGAGCGGGTCCACGGCGGTCACCCGACGAACCGCTTCGCCACCAGCAGGCCCAGGAGTGCCTCGGCGGACTCCTCGGCGCTCTGGCGGTGGGCCGGGATGACGAGGTCGGGTCGTTCGGGGGTCTCGTACGGGTCGTCCACCCCGGTGAGGCCGGAGATCTCCCCGGCGGCCTGCTTCGCGTACAGGCCCTTGACGTCGCGTTCGGCGCAGACCTCGACCGGGGTGGCGACGTGGACTTCGAGGAACCCGGTGCCGCTGTCGGCGTGCCGGGTGCGTACGGCCCGGCGGCTGTCGGCGTAGGGGGCGACGACCGGGACGAGGACGATGACGCCGTTGCGGGCGAGGACGTCGGCCATCAGGCCGATCCGCTGGAGGTTCTCGTGCCGGTCGGCGCGGTCGAATCCGAGGCCTGCCGACAGGGTACGCCGCATGGCGTCGCCGTCCAGGACCTCGACCCGGTGCCCGTCGCCGCGCAGCCGCTCGGCCAGCAGGGTCGCGATGGTCGTCTTGCCCGCGCTGGGCAGGCCGGTCAGCAGGACGGTCACACCGCAGTCGCACGATCCGGGGCGAACCATGGTCGGTTGAACCTCTTTCTGGGGGTCGGCGCCGCAGGGCCGGCGGGACTCCTGGGGCGAGGGACACAACGGGTCCGTTCCGAGGGGCCTTGCCGGGTCGGCGGGCAGCTGGGATTCTCGGGATCCATGACGACAGACACGACAGAAGCAACAGAGACGACAGCAGTGGCAGGCATCCGGGAGCTGTGGCTCGGACCCTACGTGGAGCATCTGGGCCTGCGGTTCGAGGAGATCGGCCGGGACCGGGTGGTGGCGGTGTGGTCCGCGCGTGCGGACCTGCTGCAGCCGCACGGCATCCTGCACGGCGGGGTGCACTGCGCGGTGGTGGAGTCCGTGGCCAGCGTGGCCGCCGACCGCTGGCTGGGGGAACGGGGCACGGTGGTCGGGGTCAGCAACTCCACGGACTTCTTCGCGCCGGTGACGGGGGCCAACGGGCGGCTGACCTCGACGGCGCTTCCGGTCCACCGGGGCGCCTCCCAGCAGGTGTGGGCGGTGGAGACGGTGGACGCCGTGGGCAGCCTGGTGGCCCGCGGCCAGGTCCGGCTGCAGAACCTGCGCTGAGGCGGCCGCCCGCGCCCCTGACCGGGCCCGCCGGGAGGGTTTCCTTCCGGCGGGCCCGGTCACGCGGCTGGTCCGCACGGCCTGTCCGTGGGTCAGGCCGGGGCCGGTACGGCCTGCGGGGGCCGAGCCGCCCGGCTCCAACGCCGCATGACGGGCCGTTCCACCAGGACGTACAGCAGCCAGGCGAGGACCAGGCTGGCGAGCAGGGTCAGCGCGGACAGGCCGACGACCGCCGGCCAGGTCGAGGCGGTGCCGCGCTTGGCGCCGAACAGCGGTGAGGTGCGGCCGATCCAGCCGTACGTCACCACCAGCCAGTGCACCAGGTAGAAGGCGAAGGAGATCTCGCCGAGGAACACCATGACCCGCCCGCCGAGCAGGGTGCGGCGCCCGCCGATGTCGGCGGTGGCGGCGGAAGCCACCAGCAGGGCGAGCGGGACGGCGGTGAGCACGACGAAGCCGAGCCGGTCCGACACCTCGCCCTTGGCGACGAACGGGATGACGGGCAGGAGCAGGGCGGCGGGCAGCGGCAGGCGGATCCACCGCCCGTTGACGACGATCAGCGCGGTGACGATCCCGAGGACGAACTCCAGCATCCGTGCCGGCGGGAAGAACGTCATGAACCACATGGAGTACCAGGGCTGGTGGGTGCCCAGGTGCGTGCCGCCGCTCCTGGGCAGGGCGGAGGCGATCAGCGGGACGGCCCAGATCGCCGCGTAGGTGAGCAGGAACGCGAGCCACAGTCTGGCGGGCGGGATCCGGCGCAGCAGCGCCACCAGCCAGGGGAAGCAGAGGTAGAACAGCACCTCGCAGGCCAGCGACCAGGCCGGGGTGTTCGACCAGAGGTTGAACTGGAGCTTCTGGTCGGGGATCCACGACTGCACCAGGAACAGGGTGGTGATGCTGTCGCGCCCGGACAGGGCGTGGCCGGCGCTCGCCGCGAGCAGGAGCGCGGCCGCGAACGTCACCAGGTGGTTCGGGTAGATCTTGAAGAACCGGCGGCGCCAGAACTTCCCGACGGTGTCGCCCTCCTGGGCCACCCAGGTCAGGACGAAGCCGCTGAGGATGAAGAAGAACGACACCCCGACGGCGCCTGCCTCGTAGAACAGCCGCAGCACGAAGGTCTGCTGCGGGGCGACGCGGGGCAGCAGGTTGATGCCGAGGTGGGACAACAGCACCAGGAAGGCGGCGACGAAGCGCAGGCCGGTCAGGGAGTGGAGGTTCTTCCGGCGCTGCGCCGGCACGTCCGCCGGAGCGGCCGTGCGCTGGGCGGACCGCTGCATCAGGCACCTCTGGGGGGCTCGGCGGGGGAGGAGCAGGGACCACCGGCCGGTTCGGCGGGGGCGGCGGGGTCGGAACCGGGGGAGAGCTCACCGGCCAGTTCGCGTACGACGGTGGACCGGTAGAAGTTGCGCACCGGGAGGCGCCGGCCCTGTTCGGCCTCGATCAGGTCGATCACTTCCATGGCGGTCAGCGAGGTGCCGCCGAGCTCGAAGAACTCGTCGTCCGCGGAAACCGTGTGCGGTAGCCGGAGCACCCGCTCGAACACGCTCTGCACGTAGCGGATGCGGTCCTCGTCGTGGACCAGGGCCCGGTAGGCCATCGTCATCACCTCATCGTCGGGTTTCTCGGGTTCGCGGGGTGCTCAGCCCGCCGGTGGCGGCCAGCAGCTTGCGGGCGGCGTCCACCACCGCGGCGGTGCTCACGCCGTGCTGCTCCAGGGCGGCCCGCTGGCCGGCGACGCGTTCGCCGGGGCGTCCGCGCACGGCCAGGCGGTGTACGGGCAGGGCGAGTTCGGCGGCGACCACCTCGGTGACGGCGTCGCCGAGGCCGCCCTGCGGGCGGTGCTCCTCGACGGTCACCACCCCGGCGCGGCCGCGGCAGGCGGCCAGCAGGCCGTCGTGGTCCAGCGGGTGCAGCGTGTGTAGGTCCAGCACCTGCGTGCCGGTGCCGTCACCGGCCAGGACGTCGGCCGCCTCCAGGGCGAACAGCAGCGGCAGCGGGCCGGCCGCGACCACCGTGACGTCCGCGCCCTCGCGCAGCACCCGGGCCCGGCCCAGGCGCAGCTCGGGCACCGGCCCGGGCGGTTCGGGCGTGGCCGAGCGGCCCAGCCGCAGGTAGCCGGGGCCGGGCAGTTCGTGCAACTGCCGGACGGCGGTGCCGATCAGACGGGCGTCACCGGGCACGACGACGGCCAGGTCGGGCAGGGCGCGGGTGACCGCCAGGTCCTCCAGGGCGAAGTGGCTGGTGCCGAAGTGGGCGGCGGCCAGGCCGCCGTGGGTGGCGATCACCCGCACCGGCAGCCGGTTGCCGGCCACGTCCAGCTTGAGGAACTCGCCGGCGCGCAGCGTGGCGAAGGCGGCCATGGTGTGCACGTACGGCACGAAGCCGCGGCGGGCGAGACCGGCGGCGACCGTCATCAGGTTCGCCTCGGCGATCCCGACGTTGACGTACCGTTCGGGGAACCGCTCGCCGAAGGTGTTCTCCAGGCCTCCGGTGTCGGAGTCCAGGCAGATCACCCGGGGGTCGGTGGCGGCCAGCTCCAGCAGGGCCTCGCGGTAGGCGGCCCGCGGGTCGGGCCCCGGGGTCCGACCCGGCTGGGAGTGCTGGACCGGCTGCGGCTCCGCGGCCGGGGCGGCGGCCTCCGCGGTCCGGGCCGCGGTGGCGTCGTTCACTGCGCACCTCCGGCCGGGCGGGCGAGTGCGGTCAGGGCCCGGCGCACCAGGGCCGGGGAGAGCTTGGCGTAGTGGCCGGCCACCCGCTGTTCCAGGAACGGCACCCCGCGCCCCTTCACCGTCCGGGCGATCACGGCGACCGGGCCGTCCGGGGAGGGACGCAGGGCCTCGGCCAGCGCGGCCGGGTCGTGTCCGTCCACGGTACGCACCTGCCAGCCGAACGCGACGAACTTGGCGTCCAGCGGTTCGAGGGAGACGCAGTCCTCGGTGCCGCCGGTGATCTGCAGTCCGTTGCGGTCCACCGCCGCGACCAGTCCGGGCAGCCGGCGGTGCCCGGCGAGCAGGGCCGCCTCCCAGACGCTGCCCTCCTGCAGCTCTCCGTCGCCCAGCACGGTGTACACGTGCCGGCCGCTGCCGAGCAGCTGCTCGGCCAGGGCCAGCCCGACCGACAGGCCCAGGCCGTGGCCCAGCGAGCCGGTGGCGAACTCGACGCCTGGCAGGGTGTGCGAGGGGTGGCCGAACAGCCGGCTGCCGGGGCGGGCGTAGCCGTCCAGTTCGCCGGCCGGGAGCCGGCCGAGCTGGACCAGCGCGCTGTAGAGCGCGGGGGCGGCGTGGCCCTTGCTGAGGACGAAGGCGTCGCCGGGGCGCAGCAGCCGGGTGTGCAGGACGGCGATCAGCTCGGCGCAGGACAGGCTGCCGCCGGCGTGCGCGCCCTCGGGGCCGCCGGCCATCCGGATCACGTCCTCCCGGATCCGCCGGGCCATCAGGGCCGGGTCCGTCACCAGGGTGTCGTCAGGGGTCGGGGTGCCGTCCTCCCCTGGCGGCCGGGCGACGTCCGGGGCAGGCGCACCGCCCTGCGGGGTGTCGGCGGGCGGGTGGGGCGGGCCGGTCGCGATCGGCGCGGCCATGTCGGGCTCCCTTCGGACGGGGTCGGTCCGGGCGGCGGGCGGTCGGGGCGGGTGGTGCGGGTCAGCCGCGGCGCAGGACGTCCTGCCAGGTCGGGGCGGGGCGGGAGCGGGCCATCCGGCGGATCAGGTCGAGGTGCTCCCAGGCCTTCTCGAAGCCGTCGGCGTAGTGGCGCAGCAGCGGGGCCGAGTCCGGGTCGAGGTGGCGGCGCTGCAGGCACAGCGACCCGTCGACGACGGCGCAGGTCACCGGGAAGCGCTCGGCCACCTCGTCCGGCGCGGAGCCGGCGTCCGGCCCGGTCGGGCGGAAGGCGGGGTGCGCGGGCAGCGGGGCGACCTGGTACTGGGAGACCGGCACGCCCTCGGCGCGCAGCACCCGGTGCAGGGCGGCGCGCAGACCGGTGCGGTGTTCGGGGCCCAGACCGAGCTCCTGCGGGTCGGGCAGCAGGCGCAGGATGTGCCAGGCGTGGGTGCGCCCGGGCGGGATCCGCGGCACCCGCAGCCCGGGCAACCGGCCCAGCCGGTCGAGGAATTCACGGATCCCGGGCTCGCGCCGGCGGGCGTTGTCGTCGAAGCGTTCCAGCTGGGAGCGGGTGAACGCGGCCGCCATCGGCGCGATCCGGGCGTTGAGCGCCGCCCGGTGGGCGATGTAGCTGCGCGCGCCTGTGGGCTGCAGCTCGCCGAAGTTGCGCAACCGTACGAGCTGTTCGCGCAGGCCGTCGTCGTCGGTGGTGACGAGTCCGCCCTCGCCGCAGGTGGGCAGGTTCTTGTGGGGATGCAGGCTGAAGCAGCCGGCGGTGCCCAGCGCGCCGGCCCGCCGGCCGTCCAGCTGCGCGCCGTGGGCCTGGGCGGCGTCCTCCACGACGGGGACGTCGAGGCGGGCGGCCAGGCGGTTCAGCGCGGGCATGTCGGCGGGCAGCCCGTGCAGGTGGACCGGCAGCAGGGCCGCGGTGCGGGGGCCGGCGGCTTCGGCCGTGCGCGACGGGTCCATGGTGTAGGTGTCGGGTTCGATGTCGGCGAAGACGGGGGTCGCGCCGGTCGCGGCCACCGCGTGGGCGGTGGCGTTCATGGTCAGGGCGGGGACGATCACCTCGTCGCCGGTGCCGGTCCCGCAGCCGCGCAGGGCCAGGTGCAGGGCGGCGGTGCCGGAGGCGACGGCGACGCAGTGCCGGGTCCCGGTGGCCCGGGCCCAGGCCTCCTCCAGGGCGGCGACCTCGGGTTCCCCGGGGGAGGCGGCGTTCAGCCTGCCGCCGTGCAGCACGCGCAGGACGGCCTGCTCGTCGGCGCCGGTGACGATCGGCCAGGTGCCGCCGGGGGCGTCCCTGGGCACGGCCCGGGTGCCGCCGAGCAGGGCGAGGGCGGTCCTGGTGCGGGCGGTCTCAGGCATGGGCGGGCTCCTCCGGGCGGACGGCGCCGCACGGGCGGGGCCGTCGCCTCGGACATCCGACACCCTGTAATGCAGAGTGTGTGTACTCGTCATCCTCCACCGGACCCGACCTCCCGCCTGTTCTGCGCTGAAAGAGTGTGTGGGGCGACGGTCCCCGAACCGATCTCGGGGGTGTGCTGTTGTGCAGCATGTGTTAGTTTCTGCAGTGTTCTCGATAGAGAGTAGTCAACACAATCTGCAGGAGGCAACAGATGACCACTGCACTGAGCGCGCAGTGCCCGGAGTGCCAGGGCTCCGTGGACGTGCCCGGAGATGTGCTGGCCGCCGAGATCGTGATCTGCGGACACTGCTCCAGTGAGCTCGAAGTGGTGGCGACCGGGCCGCTGGTGCTGGCCCTGGCCCCCGAGGTCGAGGAGGACTGGGGCGAGTAGCACCGCCCCCGCCCCACCCGGCCGCCCGCGGGCAGCCGGATCCGGGCGGAAAGTCGGCCGATGGCGCAAGTCGACCACGATTCGGGGGAGTTGGCCCGGTGAAGGTGAGTGTTCTCGGAGCGGCCGGCTACACCGGCGGGGAACTGCTGCGGCTGGTGCACGCCCATCCGGAGCTGGACCTGGTGCAGGCGCTCTCGCGCCGGTACGCGGGACGGCCGGTGGGGGAGGTGCACCCCAATCTGCACCACCTGGGGCTGACCTTCCGCGCCCCGCAGGAGCTGGAACAGGTGGACACCGCCTTCCTGGCGCTGCCCGCCGGGGCGTCGGCCGAAGTGGAGGCCGGGATCGCGGAGCGGGCCGGGACGATCGTGGACCTGAGCCCGGACTTCCGGGCCGGTGCCCGGTCGGCCTCCGGGGACGCCTACCGCACCGGCCTGCCGGAGCTGTTCGGTGGGGAGCTGCCCGGGGCCCGGCGGATCAGCGTGCCCGGCTGCATGGCCACCGCCGCCGTACTGGCGCTGGCCCCGCTGCAGCGGGCGGGCCTGGTGGCGGGCGACGTGGTGGTGGACGCCCGGGCCGGCTCCTCCGGCTCCGGGGCTGAGCCGGGCCCCTCCTCCCACCACGCCGAGCGGGCTCGGGCCTTCCGGGTCTACCGGCCCGCCGGGCACCGGCACGAGGCCGAGATCGCGGCGCTGGCCGGGGTGCGGGCCCGGATGACGGTGACCGCCGTCCCGGCCGTGCGCGGCGCGCAGGTGCTCTGCCACGTCACACCGCCACAGCCGGTCACCCGGCGGGATGTCCTGCGGGTGCTCCAACGCGCTTACGCGGCAAGCCCGTTCGTACGGGTGGTGGCCCGCGGCCGCGGGGTGCACCGGCTGCCCGACCCGCAGTTCCTCGCCGGCAGCAACTTCGTGGACGTGGGCTGCGCGGTGGACGAGGACGGCGGGCGGATCGTGCTGGTGGCCGCGCTGGACAACCTGGTGAAGGGCGCGGCCGGCGGCGGGGTGCAGAGTCTGAACGTGGCCCTGGGCCTGCCCGAGGACGCGGGACTGGGATTCCCGGGCCTCCACCCCGCCTGACACCCGCCCGGCACCCCGCCCTCCCGGGGCGGAGTGGTACGGCACGACACGGCGCGACGATCCCGACGGAACGGCGCGACGGCACAGCGGCACGCACACGACGGCGACGGGAGGTGGGCGGGAGATGGCACAGGATCAGGGCCCGGCGGCCGAAGGGGTGGTCGTCGTCAAGATCGGCGGGGGATCCGACCCGGTGCCGGTGCTGGACGAACTGGCCGAGCTGGCCGCCGGGGGCCGGCCCGCGGTGCTGGTGCACGGCGGCGGCGCGGCCGCCGACCGGCTGGCCGACCGGCTCGGCGTCGAGCGGCAGGTGATCCGGTCCCCGGACGGCACGCACAGCCGGCGCACCGACCCGCAGATGCTCGAAGTGATCACCCTGGCCCTGCTCGGCCAGGTGAAGCCCCAGCTGGTCGGCGGACTGCGGGCACGCGGCGCCCGGGCCGTGGGCCTCAGCGGCGCGGACGGCGCGCTGCTGACCGCCTCCCGCAAACCGGCCCTGCGGTCCGTGCACGCCGGACGCACCGTCATGATCCGCGACGACCGGGCCGGCCGGATCGAGCACGTCGACCCCGCCCTGGTGCGCGCGGCCCTGGAACGCGGCGAGGTCCCCGTGGTCTCCCCGCCCGCCAGCGACCCCGAGGGCAACCTGCTCAACGTGGACGCCGACGAGGCGGCCGCCCGACTGGCCGAGGCGCTGGGAGCGTCGGCGCTGGTCCTGCTCACCGACGTCGGCGGGGTCCTGGCCGACCCCGCCGACCCGGACAGCCGCATCCCCGAGGTCGGCCCCGCCCACCTGGACGGGGACACCGTCCGCGGACGCATGCGGCACAAGGTGCGGGCCGGGCTACGGGCCAGCCGGACCGTGCCGCACGTGGCCATCGCCACCGCCCACCAGGCCCGGCCGATCCACCGGGCGCTGACCGGCTCCGGCACCCGGCTGCGCGAGGACGCCCCCCTGCGCGAGGAGGCTTCGGATGAGTGAGCGCCGCCCCGCCCTGGCCCGCCAGGTCCGCCCCGACCCCGCCGGCGGGGACTACCCCGCGTGGCTGCTTCGGGCCGCACTCAGCATCCCCTCCGTCTCCGGACGGGAACGCGCGGTCGCCGCCTTCCTGGCCGAGCAGATGGCCGCCCTCGGCTTCCGGGCGCACGTCGACGAGGTCGGCAACGCGCACGGCCTGATCGGCCCACCCGACGGCCCCACCGTCATGCTGCTCGGCCACATCGACACCGTCCCCGGCCAGGTGCCGGTGTGCCAGATCGGCGACCTGCTCTACGGCCGCGGCGCGGTCGACGCCAAGGGCGCCATGGTCACCATGATCTGCGCCGCCGCCCGCACCCACGGGGTGCGGGTGCACGTGATCGGCGCGGTCGGCGAGGAGGTGGCCGGATCGGTCGGCGCCCGCCACGTGCTGGCCACCGTCGAACGCCCGGCCGCGGTGCTGATCGGCGAACCCAGCGGCTGGGACGGCGTCTGCCTGGGCTACAAGGGCCGCACCGGCCTCGAGTACGAGATCGAACAGCCGCCGCTGCACACCAGCAGCCCCGAACCGACCGCCGTGGAACGCGCCGTGGGCTTCGCCCGGGACGTCCAGGACTACCTGCGCGCCCTGACCCCCCACGAACAGGACCCGATCGCCTTCGCCGTCGCCGCCGCCACCCTCACCCGCCTCAGCGGCGACCTCGCCCGCGCCGAGGCCTTCCTCACCTGCCGGGTCCCGCCCGGCTTCGACTTCGACGCACTGGAGCGCTTCGCCCGCAGCCTCCCGCACACCCGCATCCGGGTCGACGAACGGGTGCCCGGGGTGACCCGCCCGCGCGCCGACCCGGTGGTCAGCCAGCTGCGCGCCGCCATCACCGCCCACGGTGCCCGCCCCACCCTCAAGCTCAAGGCCGGCACCTCGGACATGAACACCCTCGACCCGTGGGACGTCCCGATGGCCGCCTACGGCCCCGGCGACGCCCACCTGGACCACACCACCGACGAACACCTCCCGCTCAGCGACCTCCACCGCGCGATCGACGTGCTGGCGCTCGCTCTGCCCCGGCTCGCCCGGCAGCTGGCCGCCCGCCCGTTCGCCGCCCCTCCCGATCCCCTGGAGGCCTGATGCTGCTCGACGGCCACGTCGCCATGATCACCGGTGCCGCCCGCGCCCTGGGCCGCTCGCACGCCCTGGCCTTCGCCCGCGAAGGCGCCGACCTGCTCCTGACCGACCACTGCGCCCCGGACGCCGGCCCCTACCCGATGTCCAGCCGGCGCGACCTGGAGGAGACCGCCGACGCCTGCCGCCGGCTCGGCAGCCGGGTGTTCACCGCCGTCGCCGACGTGCGCGACCAGAGCGCCGTCGACAAGGCGGTCGACACCGGCCTGGACGAGTTCGGCCGCATCGACGTCCTGCTGAACAACGCCGGCGTGCTCGGACCCGGCGGCCGGCGCACCCACGAACTGACCGAGGACCAGTGGCAGCTCGCACTGGACGTCAACCTGAGCGGCACCTGGCGCTGTTGCCGGGCCGTCCTGCCGCACATGGTCGCCCAGGGCGGCGGACGGATCGTCAACACCGCCTCCACCGGCGCCCGGGTCGCCTTCGAGCTCTACGCCAACTACGTCGCCTCCAAGCACGGGGTGATCGGCCTGACCAAGGCCATCGCGCTGGAGTACGGCCGCCACGGCGTACGGGCCAACGCCGTCAGCCCGAGCACCGTCGCCGACGACGACGCGCTCGGCACCCGCAGCACCCGCGCCGTCGCCGCCGCCATGGGCGCCGAACTCCCCGACTACGAACACACCTCCGCCGCCCTGCACCCGATCGGCCGCCTGGTCACCGCAGCCGAGGTATCCGCCGCCTGCCTGTGGCTGGCCGGCCCGCACTCCGGCGGCGTCACCGGCACCGAACTGGTCGTGGACGGCGGCTTCACCGTCCACTGAACCGCCTCCGGCCACCCGCCACCCCGCCGCACCCCGCACCGCGCCGCACCCGGGCCCCACCGACCGACGAAGGAGCTCCCGCCATGGACCAGCCGACCGAGCCGCAGACTCGGCCGGACGCACCGGTGGACGGCACGGCCCCGCCCGACCTGGCCGCGCTGCGCACCCGCCTGGCCGCCCTGAACCCCCGGCAGCGCCGGCTGGTGGAACGGATGCTGGCCCGTGAGGGCACCGCCGCCGGCATCACCCGCCGCGCCGACGACACCGCCGAGGCCCCCTGCTCCTTCGAGCAGGAACGCCTGTGGTTCATGTACGAGCTGCTGACCCGGCGCGAGATCTTCCACGTCCCCGTCGCCCTGCGCCTGGACGGCGACCTCGACCCCGACGCCCTCCAGCGCGCCCTGTCCCGGCTCGTCGAACGCCACGAAGCCCTGCGCACCGTCTTCCGCCAGCGCGACGGCAGGCCCCGTCAACTGGTCCTGGAACACCTGCCGCTGCCGCTGGAACGGGTCGACTGCACCACCGCCGAGGACCCGGAGGCCACCGCCCGCGACCTCGCCTCCCAGCTGGTCACCGACGACTTCGACCTCGCCCGCGGCCCGCTGCTGCGCTGCACGCTCTACCGCACCGCCGAGCGCAGCCACCTGCTCGCCCTGGTGCAGCACCACATCGTGTCCGACACCTGGTCCCTGGGCATCCTCCTCGACGACCTCGGCACCCTCTACGCCCACGAGCGGGGCGAGGGCCCCGCCCCCGCCCCGCTCGACCTGCACTACCCCGACTTCGCGGCCTGGCAGCGCGCCGCCCTGGACGGCCCCGCCCTGCGCCGCACCCTCGACTTCTGGCGCGAGCACCTCGACGGCGCCCCCGACGCCCTCGACCTGCCCACCGACCGCCCCCGCCCCGCCCTGCGCGCCAGCCAGGGACGCTTCCACCACGTCCGCTTCGGCGCCGACCTCGTCACCGGACTGCGCGAACTGGCCCGCGCCCACGACACCACCCTGCTCGCCGCGTTCCTCGCCGGCCACGCCGCGCTGCTCTCCCGACTCGTGCGCACCGACTCCGTGGTCATCGGCGTCCCGGTGGCCGGCCGCCCGCGCCCCGAGACCCAGACGATGATCGGCTACTTCCTCAACTGGCTGCCCCTGCACATCCATCTCGGCGACCGCCCCGACCTGCCCACCCTGGTCGCACGCACCGGCGCCGCCCTGGCCGGGGCGATGGCCCACCAGGAGCTGCCGTTCGACATGTTGGTGCGCGAACTCCAGCGCCCCCGCCACCCCGGCCGCACCCCCGTCTTCCAGACCTCCTTCTCGTTGCGCGACGGCGCCCCGCCCACCCCCCGGATGCCCGGCCTGGACACCGCGCTCGCCGAACTCGACGGCGGCGCCACCCACTACGACCTGATGGCCGAACTGTGGTGCGAGGGCGACGAGGTGGTCGGCTACCTGCCCTACGACGACGAACTCCTCGACGCGTCCACCGTCGCCCGCTGGGCCGACTGGCTGGAGACGCTCCTGCGCGCCGGCCTCGCCGCCCCCGGCGTCCCGGTCGCCGACCTGGAGATCCACCGGCCCGGCGAGCACGTCCTGTTCCCCGCCCGCGGGCTCACCCCGCCCCCGCCCGCCGCCCCGCCCGCCCCCACCACCCTGCACGGCGCCTTCGCGGCCCACGTCGCCCGCCGTCCCGGCGCCACCGCCGTCCAGGACGAACGCGAACACCTCGACTACGCCCGGCTGTCCGAACGCGCCGACCGCGTCGCCGCCGCCCTCCAGGCCCGCGGCGAAGGCCCCGGCAGCATCGTCGGCCTCGTCCTGGAACGCACCGTCGACCTGCCCGCCGCCGTCCTCGGCGTCCTGCGCGCCGGCGCCGCCTACCTGCCCGTCGACCCGGACAACCCCGCCGAGCGCACCGCCGAGCAGTTCGCCGAATGCCGCGTGCGCACCGTCCTGACCACCCCCGACCTCGCCAAGGCCCCCGCCCTCGTCCTCGACACCGGCCCGCAGGTCCTCACGGTCGACTGGCAAGACCCCGCTTGGCACAGCGGTACCCCCGCCCCCGTCGACGTCCCCGCCGACGCCCCCGCCTACGTCATCTACACCTCCGGCTCCACCGGCCGGCCCAAGGGCGTCCTCGTCACCCACCACCACGTGCTGCGCCTGCTCGCCGCCTGCGACGAACACCTGGACCTGGGCCCCGACGACGTCTGGACCCTCTTCCACTCCTACGCCTTCGACTTCTCCGTCTGGGAGCTCTTCGGCGCCCTCCTGCACGGCGCCCGCCTGGTCATCGTGCCGCGCTGGGCCACCCGCGCCCCCGACGTGTTCGCCGACCTCCTGCGCACCGAACACGTCACCGTCCTCAGCCAGACCCCCTCCGCCTTCCGCCAGGTCTCCGCCGCCCTCCTCGAGCACCCCGGCGACACCGACCTGCGGTACGTCGTCTTCGGCGGCGAGGCCCTCCACCACGCCGCCCTGCGCCCCTGGACCGACGCCCACGGCGACCGGCACCCGCAGCTGGTCAACCTGTACGGGATCACCGAGACCACCGTCCACGTCACCCTGCGCCCGGTCCGCACCGCCGACCTCGACGACCCCGCCTCCCTCATCGGCCCGCCGCTGCCCGACCTCTCCCTCCACCTGCTCGACGACTCCCTCCACCCCGTCGGCACCGGCGTGCCCGGCGAGATCTTCGTCGGCGGGGAGGGCGTCGCCCTGGGCTACGTTGCCAACCCCGCACTCACCGCCCAGCGGATGCTCCCCGACCCCTTCAGCCCCCGCCCCGGCGCCCGCATGTACCGCAGCGGCGACCTCGCCCTGCGCCGCCCCGACGGCGAACTCGTCTACCTCGGCCGCGCCGACGACCAGGTGAAGATCCGCGGACACCGCATCGAACCCGGCGAGGTCCAGGCCGCCCTCGACGCCCTCGACACCGTCGCCCGCGCCGCCGTCGTCCTCGAACGCGACCGCCTCGGCTCCGCCGCCCTGGCCGGCTACGTCGTCCCCGCCGACGGCACCGTCACCACCGGCGCCGCCGTACGCCGCGCCCTGCTGCGCACCCTGCCGGAGTGGATGGTGCCCGCCACCGTCACCGTCCTGGACGAACTGCCGCTCACCCGCAACGGCAAGCTCGACCGCCGGGCACTGGCCGAGCGCCGCGACCACACCGCACCCACTGGGCCGCGCGGCGAGCCCCCGTGCGGCGACACCGCCCGCGAACTGGCCGCGATCTGGTGCGAGCTGCTCGGCGTGCCCGCGGTCGGCGGCGAGGACGACTTCTTCGAACTCGGCGGCCACTCCCTGATGGTGATGCACCTGGTCGCCCGCATCCGCACCGCCCTGGGCACCGACGTCCCCGTCGACACCCTCTTCCGCCGCTCCCGGCTCCAGCCCCTGGCCGACGCCGTGGACGACCTGCGCACCGCCGCCGCCACACCCGTCACCGACCCGGTCGTCGACGCGCCCGACGCCGAACTGGCCGCCGTACGCGCCGACCTCGCCACCCGCACCGCCCGCATCCCCCGCCCCGCCTCCCGCCCCGCCGCCCCGAGCACCACCGTCCTGCTCACCGGTGCCACCGGCTTCGTCGGCCGCTTCGTTCTGGCCCGGCTCCTCGCCGACGGCGCCCACGTGACCTGCCTGCTGCGCGGCGCCGCCGGCCGCCGCGACCGGCTCACCGCCACCCTGGCCGGCCTCGGCCTGAACCCCGGGGACCACGCCGACCGCCTCGAACTCCTCGACGGCGACATCGCCGCCCCCGGCCTCGGCCTCACCGGCCACGACCGCGACCGGCTCGCCGAGCGCACCGGCCGGATCGTCCACACCGCCGCCCACGTCAACCACGTCTACCCCTACGACGAACTCGCCGCCGCCAACACCCACAGCGTCGCCGCCCTGCTCGACCTCGCCGCCCGCGGCCGCCGCAAGAGCCTCACCCTGGTGTCCACCAGCTCCGTCCACGACTCCGCCGCCAACCCGCCCGGCGCCACCGTCACCCCTGGCCCGCTACGTGTCCTGCCCGGCGCCGCCAACGGCTACGTCCGCTCCAAGGCCGTCGCCGAGCTCTACCTCGACCACGCCGCCGAGCACGACGTGCCCGCCACGGTCGTCCGCATCCCCAGCGTGTTCGGCGACGAGCAGCGCCACCAGATCAACCCCGCCGACGCCGTGTGGAGCTGGACCCGCGCGATGACCGACACCGGCGCCTTCCCCGCGAGCTTCGACCTGGAGGACAACGAACTCTTCCAGGCCCTGCCCGGGGACGCCGCCGCCCACGCGATCCTGCACGCCGACCACGGCCACACCACCCCCGGCACCCGCCACGTCGACGCGGTCCCCGCGGCCGTCGGCACCACCCGGGACCTGGTCGCCGCCGTCCGCGCCGCCGGACACCCGCTGCGGCCCTGCCCCGACCAGCAGTGGTACACCCGCGTCGCCGCCCTCGACCCCGTCCGGGTCTGGGTCGCCGGCCTCGCCGGCCCCATCGCCGCCCACCTCGCCGCGGACCCCTCGGCCGCGGCCCCCCGCACCCTGCGCCGCTGCACCGCCCCCGACCACCTGGGCGAACTGCTGCGCACGCGGGCCCTGCACACCCCGGCCCAGCTGACCGGGTACATCCGGACGCTCGACGCGTCCTGACCCGCGGCCGCGACCGGCGCCCCCGCCGGAACACCGCCGCACCCGCCCCGCACGGCCACGGATGAGACCACGTCATGAGACCCACCGAACAGGGCTGCGAAAGGAATGGTCCCTGATGAGTACGGATGATCGCACCTACCTCGTGGTGCGTAACCACGAGGACCAGTACTCGATCTGGCCCACCGGACAGGACGTCCCGGACGGCTGGGTCGCAGAGGGCTTCGACGGCCCCAAGGACGAATGCCTGGCGCACATCGCCCAGGTATGGACAGACCTGCGGCCGCTGAGCCTGCGCCGCACCGGTGTCGAGACGGGAGAGGTGCACGTTGCCTGAGACGCAGCAGACCCAGCCGGCGAACCCCGCCCCCGCCGAGGAACCGCTCGCGGTGATCGGCATGAGCTGTCGCTTCGCTCCCGACCTCGACACTCCCGGCAGGCTGTGGGAGTTCCTGCGTGAGGGACGCAGCTCGGTCGGCGAGATGCCCGCCCGGCGGTGGGACCCCTACGAGACCACCCCCCAGACCCGCGCCATCCTGCGCACGACCACCCGCAAGGGCTCGTTCCTGCGCGACATCGAGGGCTTCGACGCCGAGTTCTTCCAGATCACCCCCCGCGAGGCCGAGTACCTCGACCCGCAGCAGCGCATCATGCTCGAACTCGCCTGGGAAGCCCTGTGCGACGCCGGGCTGCCGCCGACCTCCCTGGCCGGCACCGACACCGGCGTCTACGTCGCCGCGAACTCCAACGACTACGGCCGCCGCCTGCTGGAGGACCTGGAGCGCACCGGCGCCTGGGCCGTCAACGGCACCACCTTCTACGGCATCGCCAACCGCATCTCCTACTTCCTCGACACCCGCGGCCCCTCCATGGCCGTCGACACCGCCTGCGCGGGATCGCTCACCGCCCTGCACGTCGCCTGCCAGGGCCTGCGCAACCGGGAGACCGGCGTGGCCATCGTCGGCGGCATCAACGTCATGGCCTCCCCGGCCCTGGTGGTCGCCCTGGACGCCGCCTCCGCGACCTCCTCCGACGGGCGCAGCAAGGCCTTCGACAAGGCCGCCGACGGCTACGGCCGCGGCGAGGGCGGCGGCGTCGTCGTCCTCAAGCGCCTGTCCGACGCGCAGCGCGACGGCGACCCGATCCACGGCCTGGTGATCGGCAGCGGCCTGCACCAGGACGGCCGCTCCGACGGCATGATGGCGCCCAACAGCGACGCCCAGGGGCGCATGCTGCGCGAGGTCTACGAGCGCGCCGGCATCGACCCGCGCAGTGTGCAGTACGTCGAGGCGCACGGGACCGGCACCCGCCTGGGCGACACCGCCGAGGCCCGCGCGATCGGCGGGGTCCTGGGCGCCGGACGCGACGCCGACGACCCGCTGCTGATCGGCACCCTCAAGCCGAACGTCGGCCACGTGGAGGCCGCCTCCGGCATCGCCGGCGTCATCAAGGTCCTCCTGGGCATGCGCCACGGCGAACTGCCGCCCAGCCCGCACCAGGAGGTCAACCCCGAACTCGGCCTGGAGGCCTCCGGACTGCGCCTGGTCGGCGAGCCGACCCCGTGGCCCGAGGGCGAGCACGGCCGGCGCGCCGGCGTCTCCAGCTACGGCGTCGGCGGCTCCCTCGCCCACGCCGTCCTCCAGCAGGCACCCCGCCCCGAGGAGGCCGCCGCGGCCGGTGCGCCCGCCGCGGGGGAGCAGGCCACCGAGGACCGGCCCGGCCCCGCCCGGCCGCGGCTGTTCCCGCTGTCCGCCGCCTCCGAGCAGGGGCTGCGCGCCCTGGCCGCCGAGGCCGCCGACTGGCTGCGCGCCCGTCCCGGCACCGACCTCGACGACCTCGCCCACACCCTCACCACCCGCCGCTCCCACCTGGCCCGCCGCGCCGCCGTGGTGGCCGAGGACACCAAGGAGCTGCTGGCCGGCCTCGACGCCCTCGCCGACGCCGAGGCCTCGCCCGCCGCGGCCACCGGCGCCGCCTCCGCCTTCGGCGACAGCGGCGCCGCCGGAGCGGTCTGGGTGTTCTCCGGACACGGCTCCCAGTGGACCGGCATGGGCCGCGAACTCCTCACGACGCAGCCCCGGTTCGCCCGCGTCATCGACGAGCTCGCCGCGGTGTTCGCCGAGGAGCTCGGCTGGACCCCGCGCGAGGCGATCGAGGCCGGCGGCCCCTGGACCGTCACCCGCACCCAGGCCATGACCTTCGCCATGCAGGTCGCCCTCGCCGAGGTCTGGTCCGGCCTCGGCCTGCGCCCCGGCGCGGTGATCGGCCACTCCGTCGGCGAGATCGCCGCCGCCGTCGTGGCCGGCAGTCTGGAGCGCACCGCCGCGGCCCGCTTCGCCTGCCGCCGCGCCCGCGCCCTGGAGGCCGCCGCCGGCCGCGGTGCCATGGCGATGGTCCCGCTGGCCTTCGCCGACGTCGAGCAGCGCACCGCGGACCGCGAGGGCGTGGTCGCCGCGATCGCCGCCAGCCCGCTGTCCACCGTCGTCTCCGGGGACACCGACGCCGTCGAGGCACTGGTCGCCGACCTCGCCGCCGAGGGCATCCAGGCACGCCGGGTCAACACCGACGTCGCCTTCCACAGCCCCCACGTCCACGGGATCCTCGACGAGGTCCGCCGCGCCGCCGGCGAACTCCACGCCACCGCCCCGACCGTGACGCTCTACAGCACCGCCCTGGCCGACCCGCGCTCCACCGCGCCCCGCGAGGGCGAGTACTGGGCCACCAACCTGGCCGACCCGGTCCGCTTCCACCAGGCCGTACGCGCCGCCCTGGACGACGGCGCCCGCGTCTTCCTCGAAGTCTCCTCCCACCCGGTGGTCGCCCACTCCATCACCGAGACCGCCCTGGACGCCGACCTGCCCGACACCCAGGTCGCCCTCACCCTGCGCCGGGACCAGCCCGAACAGCGCACCCTGCTGGCCAACCTGGCCCGCCTGCACTGCCTGGGCACCCCCGTCACCTGGTCCTGCCCCGGCGAACTGGTCGACGTCCCGGCCGTGCGCTGGCAGCACCGGCCCTACTGGATCTTCCCCGACACCCCGGCCGAGCACGGCGCCGGCCGCGGCCACGACCCCGACAAGCACACCCTCATCGGCGGCCGCACCACCGTCGCCAGCGCCCCCGTCCAGCGCGTGTGGCAGACCGAACTCAGCATGGACAACCGCCCCTACGCCCAGTCCCACAAGGTCGTCGGCGTCGAGACCGTCCCCGCCTCCGTCGTCCTCAACTCCTTCATCGCCGCCGCCGCCGGCGACGGCGAGGAACCCTGGGGCCTGCGCGACATCGTCTTCCGCATCCCCCTGGCCGCCCACCCCACCCGCGTCGTGCAGGTGGTGATGGAACAGGACAAGGCCCGCCTGGCCAGCCGCATCAAGCGCGACCAGGACGGCACCGCCGCCCACGACGACGAGTGGCTCACCCACACCACCGCCACCGTCGTGCGCGAGCCCGAGCTCACCGCCACCGAGCTGGAGGACCCGGACGCCATCCGCGCCCGTTGCCCCGTCTCCTGGACCTGGGCCAAGGTCGACGGCATCTTCCGCGCCATGGGCGTGGACGGCTACACCTTCCCCTGGGTCGTGGAGGAACTCGTCCGCGGCGACGGCGAACAGCTCGCCACCGTCACCGTCGACCACACCCCCAAACTCCACCCCTCCAGCTGGACCGCCGTCGTCGACGCAGCCCTCACCGCCAGCGGCGTCCTCGTGATGAGCGAGGACTCCACCGTCCTGCGCACCTGCTCGCACCTGGAGTCCCTCGCCTTCCGCGGCGCCCCGCCGGCGCGCATCCTCGTCCACACCACCCGGGACCCGCGCACCCCCGACACCATCGACATGACCGTCGCCGACGACACCGGACGGGTGGTCTGCCAGGCCCGCGGCCTGCGCTACATCAAGGTCCAGGACATCGGCTCCGGCGCCGCCGGCCCCCGCGACCTGGTCCACGAACTTGCCTGGGAGGCCGTCGAGGTCCCCGCCCGCACCCCGGCCCCCCGCCGGGCCCTGCTCGTCGGCCGGCCCGACGAGGGCCCCGCCCTGGCCGAGGCCCTCGCTGCCCGCGGCGTGGAGACCCGAGCCGTTCCCGACGCCACCGCCATCGGCGAGGGCCTGCTCAGGGCCGGCGACGCCGTCCTCGTGGCCCCGCCCGCCCTGCTGCCCGGCGAGGCCCCCGAGCACGCCGCCCGCCGCTGCGCCGGGGCCCTGCTGGACGCCGTCCAGCAGATCGCCGCCATCCCCGAGGAGAAGCACCGCCCCACCGTGTGGGTGCTCACCCGAGGTGTGCGCGAGGCCCGCACCGAAGCCGCCCTCGCCCACGCCCCGCTGTGGGGCGCCGGCCGTATCGTCGCCGGCGAACGCCCCGACCTGTGGGGCGGCACCATCGACCTCGCCGAGGACGCCGACCCGGCCGGGGCCGCCGCCCTCATCGGCGCCCTGCCGCCCACCGAGGACGTCCTCTCCCTCACCACCGAGGGCGTCTTCGCCGCCCGGCTGCGCCGCATCGAGCGGCCCGCCGCCCACGAGGCCGCCGACTGCCGCCCCGACGGCACCTACCTGATCACCGGCGGCCTCGGCTCGCTCGGCCTGGACGCCGCCCGCCACCTCGCCGAACGCGGCGCCCGCCGACTGGTCCTGATCGGCCGCCGGGGCCTGCCGCCCCGCTCCGAGTGGGACCGCGTCACCGACCCCGCCGTCGCCGCCCAGGTCGCCGAGGTCGCTGCCCTGGAGGCCGCCGGAGCCACCGTCAAGGTCCTGCGCCTGGACGTCTCCGACCTCGAGGCCGCCGCCCGCGCCCTGGACCCCGCCGCCCTGGACCTGCCGCCGGTGCGCGGCATCGTCCACTGCGCCGGCGTCGTCTCCGACGCCCTCGTGGACAACAGCGGCCCGGCGAACCTCGACACCACCATGGGCCCCAAGGCCGACGGCGCCATGGTCCTGCACCGGCTCTTCCCGGCCGGCACGCTGGACTTCTTCACCATGTTCTCCTCCTGCGGCCAGCTCGCCCGCCTCACCGGCCAGGTCAGCTACGCCTCCGCCAACTCCTTCCTGGACGCCCTGGCCGCGCTGCGCCGCCACCAGGGCGAGAGCGGGGCGACCAGCTTCGCCTGGGCCCAGTGGATCGGGCGGGGCATGGGCGAGACCACCGGCAAGGCGACCATCCTGGAAGCCGAGTCCCGCGGCATGGGCGGCATCACCGTCTCCGAGGCGCTGCGCAGCTGGAGCTACGCCGAGCGCTACGCCCTGCCCTACGCGGCGGTGCTGCGGGTGCTGCCCGGCCACACTCTGCCGGTGTTCTCGCACCTGTCGGTCACCGACGCCGGCGCGCAGGCAACCGGTTCGGCGGCGGTGGACTGGCCGGCCGTGCCGGCCGGCGAACTGGCCGAGCTGGTGCTGGCGGAGACGCACGGACAGGTCGCCGCCGAACTCAACCTCGCCCCCGAGGACATCGCGATCGACCGCCCGCTGCTCGAACTCGGCGTCGACTCGGTGCTCACCGTGGCCCTGCGGGTGCGGCTGCACCGCTGCTTCGCGGTGGACCTGCCGCCCACGATCCTGTGGAGCAACCCGACGGTCCGAGCGTTGGCGCAGTTCCTCGCCGCCGAGATCGGCGCCGCCGCCGACGACGTCGAGGGGGACACGGCGGTGCGGCAGGACCCGGTCGCCGAACCGGTCGGCTGACCCGCCCGGCCGGTCCGGGACGGGCACGCACGGTGCCCCTCCCGGGCCGGTCACCCGGCAACAGTCTGCAGGACAGCAATGTAGTGTTTGTAGTATGATCCCTGCGATGCTGTGGTTTCTGTTGCGCCCGTTGACGTCGAACCGTTGAACCGTAGAACCGAAACCGCTGAGGGGAATCCACCCATGGACGTCCAGGCCAGGACCCGGCGATGACCGGAAAGCCGACACCCGGAAGTCTCCGCGCTGACGATTTCGCCCACCGGGGCTGGGCCCACGGCCGCCTGAGCGAACCGACCACAGGCGCCGACTGGCAGCAGTTCGCGTCCGCGTGGGACGCCCTGGTGCCCGACGCGTACCTCGGCCCGGCCCGCTGCCGCCGCAACCGCCGCTACGGCCGGGTGCTCGCCCATCGCGACGGCACCCTGGAACCGCTGCGCGGCACCGGGTTCTTCCAGAGCAAGGAGGTCAACCCGGTCTTCGGCGACCAGCTGCGCGTGTTCGAGCCGCTGACCGACTCCGCGCTGGCCAGCCCCCCGTTCGCCCGGATCCTGCGCGAGGGCGTCACCCTCGTCAACGAGGCCGTGGGCGTACGGGACTGGGAGCTGGGCATCCACTTCATCCGCGTCCTCACCGACACCAGCGGCGGCTCGGAACCCGCCCCCGAGGGCCGGCACTGCGACGGCCACGCCTACGTCGCCATCCACCTGATCGGCCGCCACCACGTCGTCGGCGGCGAGAACACCGTCTACCGGCGCGGCGAGGACAAGGCCCAGCACACGGTCACCATGACCGAGCCGCTGGAGACCCTGCTGCTGTCCGACACCGAGATGGACCACGCCGTCAGCGAGATCCGGCCCGAACGGAACAGCCCGTCCGGCTGGCGCGACACCATGATCGTCGACTTCAGCACCGTGCCCGCCCCCGACCGGCTGCCGGGGCGCACGCACGAAAAACTCCAGTGACCGGGGGCCCGATGAGCCAGACGACACACCCCACCGCACGCCCCGACACACCACCCGACCGGCTCCTGCGGCGCCTGCCCGCCACCGCGCCGGCCCCCGAGTTCCGCCTCATCGGCCTCGACGACCTGCTCAACAACCGGGCCGCCACCACCCCCGACGACCTCGACCACGGGCGCCTCAACGCCTGGGGCAACTCCTTCCCGGCCGGCGAACTGCCCGCCCCCGGAAGCCTCGTCGAGATCGCCGGCATCCCCTTCGCCTGGCCCAACCCCCGCCCCGACGGCGACAACGTCCGCTGCGAGGGACAGCTCATCGCCCTCCCACCCGGCCAGTACGACTGGATCCACCTCCTGGCCGCCTCCGAACGCCGCAGCGAGGACACCATCTGGGCCCACTACGCCGACGGGCACGCCGACCCGCTGCCCGTACGCGTCTCCGACTTCCTCGACGGCACACCGGAGTTCGGCGAACTGCCCGCCTTCCGCACCACCCGCATGCACTACCCCCACCACGTCCAGCAGAGCCTGCCCACCACCATGTGGCTCACCCGCATCGGCATGCCGCGCCGCGCAACCGCGACCGCCCTGCGCCTGCCCCGCCTGGTGGCCCTGCACGTCTTCGCCCTCACCGTCCTCACCGGCACCGCAGCGGGAGCGCGCACCGCGGACGGGACGACCGCATGAGCGCCCCCACCGCACCGCCCGTGCGACTGTGGACCCGCGACCTGGGCAGCTGCCTGCACGCCACTCTGGCCACCGTGCTGCTCCACGACGGCCACGACCCGGTCACCGTCCTCGGCGAGCCCTGGGAGTTCCGCCGCCGCGCCGGCGCCTGGAGCCCGGAGGAGTACTTCTTCCTCGCCGAACCCGATTCCCTCGCCCGCCGCCTGGCGCTCTTCCACCCTTTCGAGTCGACCTGGCACCGCAGCGACGGCCAGGGCGACGGGCTGGAGGACCTGCGCGCGGCCCTGGCCGCCGGCGTGCTGCCCATCGCCGCCGTCGACAACTACCACCTGCCCTTCCGCCCCGCCTTCCACGACGTCCACGCCGCCCACCTCCTCGTCGTCTACCGGATCACCGACACCGAGGTGTACGTCTCCGACGCCCAGCCGCCCGCCTTCCAGGGCCCCATCCCCGTCGCCGACTTCCTCGCCGCCTGGGGCTCCCTCAACCCGCCCGACGACGCCGACGTGTTCTTCAGCGCCAGCCCCAGCGGCCGCCGCTGGCTCCAGGCCCGTATGCGCGGACCCGTCCCCGAGCCCGGCCCCGGCCGGCTCGACCACGTCCTGCGCGACAACCTCGCCCGCTGGCGCCACGGATCCGACACCGGCACCCTCAGCGGCGCCGCCGGCCTGCGCCGCTACCTCGACGACCTGTGCGCGCTCACCCCCGGCACCGAGGCCGCCGCCGACGCCCTCGCCGAGCTGTACGTGATCAGCTGGAACATCCAGGCCCAGGCCGGCCTGCACGCCGAGCACCTGCGCACCCGGGGACGCGAACTGCGCGTGCCCGAACTCGCCGAGGCCGCCGCCGCCGTCGCCGCCGTCGCCCACGGCTGGACCGCCGTCCGCATGACCGGCGCCCACGCACGCGTCTGGCAGCGCCACCGGCCCGACGAACTGCGCACCCACAGCACCGAGCTCGTCCGCCGCCTCGACGTCGCACTCGACCACGTCGAACGCGCCGCGGACGCGCTGACCTGACCACCCCCGGCAGCAGAGCGGAAGAGACAACACGTGGACACAACCGGCCTGCCGATAGCCGTCGTCGCCTCCCGGATCCGCCGGGAGGAACGACTCATCCTCCAAGCGCTCGACCGGCGCGGCGTACCCCACGAACACGTCGACCCGCGCAGGCTCACCGTGCTCCTCGCCGACGGCCGCCCGTCCTACCGCGCCGCCCTCATGCGCGAGGTCAGCCACAGCCGCGCCGCCTCCGTCGCCGCCACCCTGGAAGCCCTGGGCGTGCCCACCCTCAACCGCAGCGCGGTCCTGGACGTCTGCGGCGACAAGCACCGCACCGCCCTCGCCTTCCACACCGCGGGCCTGCCCATCCCGCGCACCGCCGTCACCTGGGCCGAACCCGCCGCCCTCAAGGCCATGGCCAGGCTCGGCTACCCCGTCGTCGCCAAACCCGTCACCGGCTCCTGGGGCCACCTGACCGCGCGCATCCACGACGAGGAACAGGGCCGGGCCATCCTCGAACACCGCGCCGCCCTGCCCAACCCCCAGCAGCACCTGTACTACCTCCAGGAACACATCGACAAGCCCGGACGCGACATCAAGTCCTACGTCGCCGGCGACCGCGTCGTGTGCGCCATCTACAAGAACGCCGTCGACGACTGGCGTACCAACACCGCCATCGGCGGCGCCGCCACGCCCTGCCCGATCACCGACGAACTCACCGAACTCGCCGTCGCCGCCGCCCGCGCCGTCGGCGGCGGCTTCCTCGGCGTCGACCTCCTGATCGACCGCCAGGGCCGCCTGTACGCCAACGAGGTCAACCACACCCCCGAGTTCCACGGTGCCATCGACGCCACCGGAGCCGACGTCGCCGGACACATCGCCGACTGGGCCCTCGCCGAACTGCGCACCCTCGAAGCCGGCGAGAGCCACGGCACCGCGGAGAACGGCAGCACCGGGGAGGCCAGCGCATGACCACCGGCCACCACCCCCTGCTCGCCCTCTGGAGCGCCCCCCGCTCCCGCTCCACCGTCTTCTTCCGCACCATGGTCGACCGCGGCGACCTGCTGCCCCTGCACGAGCCGTTCTGCAACATCGCCAACGACGGCCGCACCGAGGTCGACGGACGCACCGTCCACTCCACCACCGCGCTGGTCGACACCCTCCTCGAACTCTCCGAACACCACACCGTGTTCTTCAAGGACACCACCGACTGCCGCTACGACACCGTCCTGCAACGCCCCGACTTCCTCAAACGCGCCCGCCACGCCTTCCTGCTGCGCGACCCGCGCGAGATCATCCCGTCCTACGCGGCCATCAAGCCCGACATGGCCCTGCACGAAGTCGGCATCGAATACCTCCACCGCATCCACCAGGCCGTCCTCGACGCCGGCGGCGAGGCCCTGGTCCTCGACTCCGACGACTTCGTCGACCACCCCGAGGCCGCCGTACGCGCCTACTGCGACACCACCGGCCTGCCCTTCCGGGACGACACCCTGCACTGGCAGCCCGGCGACCGCCCCGAATGGCACCAGTCCGCCCGCTGGCACACCGACGTCAGCGCCAGCACCACCGTCCGGCGCCGGACCAGGGCCTACGACCGCACCATCGACACCGACCCGCTGCTGCGCCGCTACCACGACCACCACCTGCCGTTCTACGAGCAGCTCCGCGAGCGGCGCATCCGCATCGCCTGACCCCGACCGGCGCCGCGATCCCGCCCGCGCCCAGGCAACCGAGTCCGAGAGGCACGGCTGATGATCATCTCCAAACCCCCCTTCTGCCCCGTGCAGTTCGAGGGCCCCGAACTGCTCGATTCCGGCTTCCACGCCTCCACGGACATGCACGCGCTCTGGGCCGAGCTGCGCGACCACCAGCCGCTGCGCCGCGTCGACCCCGGCGGCGACCGCGAACCCTTCTGGGTCGTCACCCGCCACGAGGACGTCAGCCGAGTCCTGCGCAGCCACGCCGAGTTCACCTCCCGGCGGGGCACCATCCTGTGCGTCCTCGACCTCGACACACCCGACATCGCCACCGACGACATGCTCGCCGACACCGACCCCCCGCGCCACCGCGAGTTCCGCGAGCCCCTCAACAAGGCCTTCAGCCCCCGCGTCGTCGCCACCCAGGAGAAGCTCATGCGCGACCTCGCGCGCGAGACCCTCCACGGTGCCCTGGCCGCCGACGTCTTCGACATCGCCAAACCCGCGATGATGTTCCCGATGGCCGTCACCGCCACCCTCATGGGCCTGCCCCCCGAGAACTGGGAACGCATGGTCGAGCTCGTCATGATGACCATCGCCTACGACGACCCCGACTACTCCACCGGCAGCGCCCAGGCCACCGTCCGCCAGGCCCGCCACGAACTCTTCGAGTACTTCCGCGAGGAGTTCTCCCGCCGCTCCCGCGAGGACGTCGACCCCGACGTCATCGGCACCCTGCGCGCCATGGACCTCACCGAGGGCCCGCTGTCCGAACGCCAGGCCATGATGAACGGCTTCGTCCTGCTCATCGGAGCCAACGTCACCACCCCGCACGCCCTGTGCACCATGTTCTCCCTCCTCGCCGAACAACCCGACCTCTTCCGCCGGGTCCGCGAGAACCCCGAGCTGCGCCCCTCCTTCCTGGAGGAACTGCTGCGCTGGTCCTCGCCCGTCACCGCGCTGATGCGCTACGCCGTGCGGGACGTCGAACTGCACGGGCAGACCATCCGGGCCGGCGAGCCGGTCAGCGCCTGGCTCGGCTCCGCCAACCGCGACGAGCGGGTCTTCGACGACCCCTACACCTTCGACCCCGCCCGCCGGCCCAACCGGCACGTCGCGTTCGGCGTCGGACCGCACTACTGCATCGGCGCCGGCCTGGCCAAGGTGGGCCTGCGGATCTTCATCGACGAACTCATGGACCTGGTGGAGAGCGTCGAGATCGCCGGCGAGGTCCGCCACGTCGCCTCGCACTTCGTCCCCGGCTACAAGAGCATGCCGGTGCGCCTGACCCCCCGCGCCGCGGCGGCGCGGTGAGCGTCCACCCGTTCCACCGCCGCGGCGCCCGCCCGTGGTTCGACCCCCGGTTCCGCTCCGCCACCGCCGCCCGCAGCCTCTACTGCTTCCCGTTCGCGGGCGGTTCGGCGAGCTACTACGCCTCCTGGGAGAAGGACTTCAGCACCGGGCCCGTCGAACTCGTGCCTGTGCAACTGCCCGGCCGCGGTGTCCGCATGGCCGAACCGCCCGCCACCGACCTGCACCGCCTCGCCGACGAACTCGCCGACGCGATCGCCGGCGAGCCCACCGAGGCCGTGCTGTTCGGCCACAGCATGGGCGCCATCCTCGGCTTCGAGGTCGCCCGCCGGCTCGACGAACTCGGCCGCCCCGCCCGGCACCTGTTCGTCACCGGCCGCCCCGCCCCGCCCATCGCCCGCCCGCTCACCCCGGTCAGCGACCTGCCCCGCCCCGCGTTCGTGCGGATGCTGCGCGAGTACGGTGCCTCCGACGAGGCGGTCTTCGCCCACGACGAACTGCTCGACCTGCTCATGCCCATGATGAGGGCCGACTTCGCCATGATCGAGACCTACCGGTGCCGGCCCGGCCAGCCGCTGTCCTGCCCCGTCACCGCCTGGTGCGGCGACAACGACCCCGAAGTGCCGCCCGAGGCGATGCGCGGCTGGGGGGACTGCACGGCCGCCGCCTTCACCCTCTCCGTGCTGCCCGGCGGCCACTTCTTCCTCACCGACAACCGGTCCGAGATCCTGCGGGCGCTCCACGCCGCGATCCCGGACGCCTGACAACCCCCAACGGGCAAGGAGCCAGAGCGTGGATTTCGAAGTCCCACCGAACAGCGCCGACTTCGCCGCCGAAGCCGACGCAGTCCTCAGCGCCCCGCGCACCCGGCAGCTGCTGCAGGACGTCCTGGACCGCAAGGACGGCATGGACGGCGACGTGCGCCCGCTCTACCGCCACCTCGGCGAGGCGGGCCTGCTCGCCCCCGCCTGGCCCGTCGAGTACGGCGGCCGCGGCGCCGACTTCACCGCCACCGTCGCCCTCCTGGAACGCCTCGTCGCCCACCGGATACCGCAGAACCTCTACTGCATCTCGGTGCTCAACGTCGGCTCGCTGATCCTCGCCTCCGGCAGCGAACAGCAGCGCAAGACCCTGCTGCCCGCCATGGCGATCACCGACCTCGCCGCCTGCATCCTGTTCACCGAACCCGGCAACGGCTCCGACCTGGCCGGCATCACCACCACCGCCGTCCCCGACGGCGACGGCTGGGTCATCAACGGCCGCAAGACCTACAACCTCAAGAGCGGCTACGCCGACCTGGCCTTGTGCGCCGTGCGCACCGACCCGCAGGGCAGCCAGTACCAGGGCCTCACCCTGTTCCTCGTCCCGCTGGACACCCCCGGCGTCACCATCCGTCCCATCCCCAGCCTCGCCAACGAACAGTTCAACGACATCCGGTTCACCGACGTGCGCGTCGACCAGGACGCCCTGTTCGGCCGCCCCGGCGAGGGCTGGTCCCTGATCACCCAGATGTTCGCCGCCGAACGCACCGGCCTGGACTACTACGCCCGCGGCAAGCACTGGCTGGACACCGCCGCCCGGCTCGCCGCCGCGGACGGCCGCCGGGCCTCCGACGCGCTGCGCGTCGACCTCGCCCGCCACCGGGCCCGCATCGAGGCCAGCGGACTGCTCAGCTGCCAGGTCCTGCAGAACCTCCAGGACGGCAGGCCCGACATCGCCGAGTCGTCCTTCGCGAAGTGGCACTGCAGCGAGAGCGCCCAGCGCATCGCCTGGTGGGCCCTGGACGCCGTCGGCCCCGACCTCCTCGACCCCGGCACCGACCCCGGCGCCCAGACCCTCGAAGCGGCCCTGCGCGAAGCGCCCGGCATGACCATCTCAGGCGGCGCGTCGGAGGTCATGCTGGACATCGCCGCCAACGCCCGCGTCATCGGCAACGCGCCCACGGAAGGCTGACCGCGATGGACCTGCGACTCGACCCGCTCCAGCAGCGCCTGCGCGAGGCCGTGGACACCGTGCTCACCGGCACCGGCGACCCCTCCGCCCAACTGGCCGCCATCGGCGTGCCCGCCCTCAACGCGCCCGAGGACCTCGGCGGCCTCGCCCTCGGCCTCGCCGCCGACGCCGTCGTCAACGAACGCCTCGGGTACGCGCTGGAACCGCTCGGCGCCTACCGGGCGACCGCCCACGCCCTCGACCTGCTCGACCACTGCCCCGGCGACACCCTCGCCGAACTGTACGCGGGGGAGCGGCACGCGGTGGTGATCGGCGCCCACGGCCCGGCCACCGTACGCGTCGACGCCGACGGCCGGCTGCGGGGCACCTCCGAGCCGCTGCCCCGCGCCGCCGTCGCCCTGTGCGTGGTCCGCGCCGCCGGCGACGACGGCACCACCGGCTGGTACCTCGCCCACCCGCACACCGGCCCCGTCACGGTGGAACCCACCGAGCACTTCGGCCTGCCCGCCACCCGGGTGCGCTTCGACGGCGCCGCCGCACAGCCGCTGACCGCCGACGACGACCGCACCCGGCGCGCCCTCGGCGCCGCCCGCCTGCGCCAAGCCGCCCTGCTGCTGGGCATGGCCGACCGGGCCGTGGACGTCGCCCGCGCCCACGTCAACACCCGCATCCAGTCCGGCAAACCCCTCGTCGAACGGCAGACCGTCGCCCACCGCCTGGCCCTGCTCATGGGCGAGGCCGACGGCTGGCGGCTGCTGCTCCACCGCGCGGCCTGGGACCACGACCGCGGCGGCCACCCCGCCGCCGCCGCCGTCCTGGCCGTCGCCGCCGAACACGCCCAGAGCGCCTGCCGCACCGCACTCCAACTGCACGGCGTGCGCGGCATGCTCGCCCACTCGACGGCCGCCACCGCCTACCGCCTGATCACCGCCGAGTCCGTCCGCCTCGGCCGCCCCGACACCCTGTGGCTGGAGGCTGCGGACGCCACCTGAGCCCACGCCTCGACAGTCCGCACCGGACCCCGCTCCCAGCGGCCCGAACGACCCCGGGCAGACCCTGAAACCCCGTGCCCACCAGGCCACTTGTCCCCGTGAGGCGACCCAACCTGACACGGTGTAGGGTGAGGAATCCGTTGGCTGAGAAGGGGACGGCGTGAAGGTCAGCTGGGAGCAGGTGTCCGCATGGCGGATGCGGCGGCAATACCTCGATCCGCGTACCGGCGGCAGTGCGAGCGAGATCGTCAGCAGACTGGCCGGCGTACAGGCCCAGGTCTGGAGCGCGGCCGAACTCGCCGTCGCCCTGCGGCAGTCCACACCCGACGCCACCAGCGTCGACCAGGACGTCGCCGACCGCGCCCTCCTGAAGACCTGGGCCGTGCGCGGCACCCTCCACCTGCTGCGCCCCAGCGAGGCCGGCGCCTACCTGTCGCTCATGGCGGACGCGGGCAGCTGGCTCAAGCCCTCCTGGCAGAAGGCCTCCGGCGTCAGTCCGGAGCAGATCGACGCGCTGACCGAGGAGGTCTCCGGCATCCTCGACGGGGGAGCGGCCCTCACCCGTGACGAACTGGTCACCCGCCTCGTCGCCGACCAGCGCTTCAAGAGCATGGAGGAGCGGCTGCGCTCCGGCTGGGGCTCCGTCCTCAAGCCGCTCGCGTGGCGCGGCGTGCTCTGCCACGGCCCCAGTCAGGGCAACAAGGTCACCTTCGTCAAGCCGGCCAGCCAGTTCGCCGACTGGAAGGACGTCCCCGCGGCCGACGAGGCCGCGCCCGTGGTGATCGCCTCCTACCTCGGCGCCTACGGCCCCGCCACGCCCGAGGTGTTCGACCGCTGGCTGTGCCTCAACGGCACCAGCAAGCCGAAGCTGCGCCGCTGGTTCAAGGACATGGGAGACCGGCTGACCGAGGTCGAGTTCGAGGGCCGCAAGGCGCTCATCCTCACCGAGCACGCGGAGGAACTCGCCGCCAGCGCCCCGTCCGGGGGAGTGCGCCTGCTCGGCGGCTTCGACCAGTACGTCCTGGGCCCCGGCACCAAGGAGGAACTGCTCCTCGCGCCGCAGCACCGCACTCTGGTGAGCCGCCAGTCCGGGTGGATCTCCCCGATCGTCGTGGTCGACGGCCGGATCGTCGGCGTGTGGGAGATCGTCGGCCAGGAACTGGTCGTCACCCCGTTTTCCGGCGGCGGCGCCCTGCCGCTGAAGGCGGTCGAGGAGGAAGCGGCCCATGTCGCCCGCGCGAGCGGGACGGGCCCGCTGAAGGTCCGCACCGCCTGACCGCGCCCGCACGGGCCGGGCCTCCAGGCCCGGCCCACACCGCCACCCGGACCGTCAGGAGAAACGGGCGCGGTAGAGGTCGCGCAGCAGCGCGATCTCCGCCCCGTGGTGCATGACCTCGCGGTTGACGTGCAGGAGCAGCGTCGCCATCGGCCGCTTGCCCCACTGGCCCTCGGCCTCGCCCATCGGACGGCCCAGCGCCGCGTCGTCCAGGGAGGACACCGCCTCGCGCCAGACACCGTAGTACTCCTTCAGCGCCGCCAGCCCGTCCTCGGCGGTGGCCGGTACGGTCGCGGTCTCCATCGTCAGCGACCCGTCGCCGAAGTGCGCGCTCGCCCGGATCCCGAGCACCGGCAGGGCGATGTGGGTCAGCCGCCAGGCGATCGTGGTCACCGGCGGCGGCTGCGGGGCCGGCTCCTGCCAGTCCGCCACTGTCCGCCCGTCCGGCGCCGTCCGCACCGACCAGCAGTGCGGCACCGGTTCCCACAGGTACTCGTCATCGGTCAGACCGGCCAGCCGGGGCATCAGTTGGCGGTCCCAGTAGAGGTCGAGCTGGTCGACCACTTCGGCGCGCCAGATCATCCCAGCACTCCCGTCGGGGTGGTACGTCGGTTCACGCCCGATCATACTCGCCGCGGCGACCCTCGGTGACCAATCGAACACGCAGAATCACCGTCCTGCGCCTTCACATCCCGGCCGGACGGCCCGCCCCCGGTGCAACCGCCGCGCCGCCGGCGGTGTTCTCAGAGACGATGGACGAGATGCCTCCTCCGCTCACCGAGCTGCTCGCGGCAGACCTCGACCGTGGGTTCGCCGAACTCGTGCGCACCCACGGCGGCGCCGTGTACTCGGTGCTGCTGCGCCTGAACGGGGCGTCGCGCGACGTGGAAGACCTGGTGCAGGACACCTTCCTGCGGGCGTACACGGCGCTGCGCGACTACCCGCCGGCGCGGCGGCAGGCCCTGCAGCCGAAGGCCTGGCTGCTGGCGATCGGCACGAACGTGTGGCGCAACCACGTCCGCACCCTGACCCGGCGGCCCGCCGCCGCGGAAGGGGTGGACGTCCGGGAACTGCCCCTGGTGGACGGCAAACCCGGACCCGAACAGCGGGCGGAGCACGCGGACGAACGGGGGAGATTGGTGGCCGCGCTCGCCGAACTGCCCGAACACCACCGGCTGCCGGTGGTCCTGCGGCACGTCGGAGAGCTGAGCTACGCGGAGATCGCGGAGCTGGTGGAATGCCCGGTAGGCACCGTCAAGGCCCAGGTGTCACGGGGGCTGGCCGCACTGCGCAGCCAACCCCGGCTGGCGGTAGAGGAGGTGAGAGGATGAGCGGACACCCGCACGCGGCCCCGAACGGCCGGGACCCGTACGGCCGGGACCCGCACGACGCGGCACCCGACGCGGTACGGCGCACGGTCAACGGCACGGCCACGCCCAAGGCGTCCACCGCACGGACCACGGACATCCCACCGCCCGGCGGCCGCACCGTGCCCGACAACGACAGCGACAGCCACACCGTGCCCGGCCTCGACGCCCTGCACGTACCGATGCCCGCCGACCTGGCGATCCGGATCCTGCAACGGGCCGGCGTCGCCGACCGCGAGTACGACCGGTACACCGTGGTCGACGGCCCGGTCACCGCCCTGTTCGTCGCCCACGGACGCGGCGCCGTCGTCGCGGCCGCACCCGTCGACTGGTACCCCGGCGCGGAGGCCTTCGAGGAAGCCCACCTGCGCCGCACCGGCCGCACCGCGCTGCCCGCCGGCAAACCGCTGCCCGGCGTCGTCGGCGCGCTGCGCACCGGCCGGGACCGCATGCTGCGCTACGACTACGGCCCCCTGCCGCAGGCGCAGCGCAGCGTCCTGGAGGCGGTGCGCGCCATCCCGCGCGGCCAACTGCGGCCCCCGCGCTGGCTGGGCCGCGAGGCGGGGCTGCCGGAGGCGGACGAGGCGGACCTGCTGGCGGCGGTGCGCGCCAACCCCGTTCCGGTGCTGATCCCGGTGCACCGGCTCGGCGACGAGGACGGCCGGCCCCTCGACTGCGGCCTGCCCGCCGACCTGGTCGAGCGGCTGCGCGCGCACGAGGGCATCGACGGGGAGCGCCTGCACCGGTTCGCCGCGGACGGCACCCACTTCCTGGGCAGCGACACCACCCGGATCTTCTGCTACCCGACCTGCGCCGACGCCCGCCGCATCACCGACCGGCACCGGGTGCCGTTCGGCTCGGCCGCCGACGCCCGGGCGGCCGGCTACCGGGCCTGCCGCAGCTGCCGACCCCTGCCGGCCTGACCTCCCCTCACCTTCCCGAAGGCCCCCGGGGAGCCGGTAACGCCCGTTCACAGGGCCTGCGGGAAGTCCAGCAGCCGGTCCGGGTCGTAGCGCGCCCGCAGCCGTTCCAGCCGGGGCAGGTTGGCGCCGTAGTACGCCCGCCGCCAGTCGGCCAGCTGCGGGTCGCGGTAGTTCTGGTAGGCGTGGCCGGAGGCGTACGGGCGCAGCGCCTCGCGGGCCTCGCCGACCCAGCGGACGGCGGTGTCGGCGGTGGCCTCGGCGGCCTCGGCGGCGTCGGAAGGGCCGTCGGCGGGCCACCAGGCGTAGCACTGGGCCAGGAAGCGCGCGTCGCGGTGCACGAAGGCGGTGGCGTCGGCGGGCACCCGGTTGACGGCGCCGCCCAGGACGTTGAAGGAGATCGAGGCGCACACGCCGTCGGGCACGCGCCGCAGCACCGCGAGGGTCTCCCGGACGGTCTGCGGGCCGAGCCCGCGGTCGAAGAAGTGCGAGGCCGCGGCGAAGGCGACGCGCTGCTCGTCCGGGCGCCCGATGACGGCCTCGCCGCCGGCGTTCGCCCGTACGGCGGCCAGGTACGACCGGCGGACGGCCTGCCGTTCGCGGGCGGGTCCGGCGGCGGCGACCAGCCCGTCCAGCCACCGCTCGGCCTCCTCCTCCCCGCCGCCGCCGAGCAGGAACCCGGCGACCTCGGCGACCGGGCCGCCCGGGCGGGTCTCCAGCAGGAAGTGCGACCAGAGGCGGTCGGGGGCGGTGAACGCCCGGTCCTGCCAGTGCTCCAGGACGGTGCCCGCCTCCCGGTACGGCCAGGAGGCCCTGAACGCGGTCAGGTCGGCGGCCGGGTGGGTGCGCATCCGCAGCGAGGTGACCACGCCGAAGTTGCCGTTGCCCGCGCCGCGCAGGGCCCACAGCAGGTCGGGTTCGGTCCGCTCGTCGCAGCGCACCGTCCGGCCGTCGGGGAGCACCACCTCGGCGCCGACCAGGCTGTCGCAGGTCAGCCCGTACGCGCGGCTGACCACCCCGTGGCCGCCGCCGAGGGCCAGCCCGGCCAGGGCGACGGTCGGGCAGCTGCCGGCGGGCACCGTCACGCCGTGCCGGGCCAGTTCCTCGTAGACGGTGATCAGCGGGGTGCCCGCGCCGATCTCGGCGTGGCCGCCGTCCTCCACCCGGACGCCGGACAGCCGGGACACGTCGACCACCAGCGGCATCCGGCTGGACCAGGCCCCGTAGCAGTGGCCGCCGCCGCGCACCGTGAGCCGCAGGCCGTACCGGCGGGCGAACCGCACACACCGGGCGACGTCCTCGGGCCCGGCGCAGTACGCGACCGCCCCGGGGCGGGCCCGGTCGGCGTACCGCAGGTTGCGCGGCAGCCGCGCCGCCTCGTACCCGGCGTCCCCGGGCAGCACCAACTCGCCGTCCAGGCTTGCCCCGAGGGACCGCCACCGCGGCCCGGAGCCCGGTCCCGGCCGCCGATCCGCGCCGCCGCCCTGGCTGTCCATCTCCACCTGCCCCTCGGAAGCCCGCCCGTCCTCAGCCCGCCTGTCCTCGGCCTGCCCGTCCTCGCCGCGGTCCTTCGCCGCCGTCCGTCGTGACCGTCCGTCATGACCGGAAGCCGCGCGGACGCCCGGAAAACACCCGTCCGGACACCCACCCGACATCCTCCCGGCCGGTCATCGAAGGAGCAGCCCGGCGGCGAGGCCCAGCAGGACCAGCCCCACCACCGCGCCGCCGACCCGCTCCGCGAGCGGCGGGAACGCGGCCCGGCCGTTCGCCCCGCGCGCCGTCACGATCCGCACGCCCGCCTCGGTGAGCAGCAGCAGCCACAGTGCCCCGATCGACAGGTACACCGCCGCCAGCAGCGGCAGCGCCCCGGCCGACGGGCTGCCGGCCGGCAGGAACTGCGGGAGGAACACCGTCAGGAACAGGCCGACCTTCGGGTTGCCCGCCGTGGAGAGGAAGCCGAGCAGCAGGTGCCGCGGCAGCCGGTCGACGCCCGCCCCCTCAGCCTCCTCCGTCCGCGCCCCGGCCGGGCGGGCGCGCAGGGCCTCCCACAGGGCGCGGCCGCCCGTCACGGCCAGCACGAGCGCGCCCGCCGCCTGCCAGGCGTGGAGCAGTCCGGGCCGCAGCGCCACGACCGCCATGGCGCCGGTGACCGCCAGCACCGCGTACCCGGCGCCGGCGAGCAGCATGCCCGCGGCGGCGGCCAGCACCGGCGGGCGGCGGCGGGTGCGGCTGACCAGGCGCAGCACCAGCATGCTGTCCGGCCCCGGGCTGCACACCACCGCCGCGCAGCTGGCCAGGAAGGCCGGGCTGGCGGCGACGGCGAGGGCGCCCGGGGTCATCGGGCGGCGTGGCCCGGTGCCGCCGCCGCAGGCGCGGATCCGCCGGAGCCGCCGGATCCGCCGGATCCGCCGGATCCGCCGGATCCGCCGGATCCGCCGGATCCGCCGGATCCGCCGGAGCCCGAGGAGCCGGGCGAGCCCGAGGAGCCGGGCGGGTCGGCGGAGTCCGGCGTGACGACGAGGGCGGCCTCCATGGCCCGGACGGCGGCCACGTCCCGTTCGACCTGCGCGGGATCCGGGTGCGCGAGCACCGCGAAGCCGAGGGTGAGGGTGCCCAGCAGGTCGCGGGTGACCTCCAGGCGGTCGCCGTCCCGGAGCCTGACCGCCGAGTGGTGGTACGACGCCAGCTCCGCGATCCCGTCCAGGACGGCGGTGTTGGACACCGTGCCGGAGCGGCGGGCGATCAGGAAGACCACGGTCATGTGCCGCAGCAGCCGGTAGCCCTTGGGGGCGCTCTCCTCACGGGCGAACCAGCGCACCGCGCGGTGCACCTGGCTGTCGCCGGTGGCGGTCAGGTTGAACGCGGGGTGGCCGCCGCCGTGCGGGCGGGAGTTGATCTCGATGAGGCGCGGGCCCTCGTCGGTCAGCATGATCTCGATGTGCGCGGCGCCGTGCCGCAGGCCCACCGCGTCGAGCACGGCCTCGGCGTAGCGGGTCAGCGCGGGCACCGCGGGGTCGTCGGGGGAGACCCAGGTGAGGCTGTCGTAGACGGCCATCTGCTCGCCGTTGTCGATCTTGCTGTAGCGGCAGATGTCGGCCACGGTGTGCCGGCCCCGATGGCTGAAGGTGTCGACCACGAACTCGGTGCCCCGGGCGTACTCCTGCACCACCATCCGGTCGTTGAGGTTGTGCCACTGGTTGACCCGGCCCAGCTGGGCGTCGAACGGCACCCGCCAGTCCGCGCCGGCCGGCACCCGGGTGACCCCGTCGGTGCTGCCGCTCTTGGGCGGCTTGACCACCAGGTCGAGGCCGGCCAGGCCCTCCCGGTCGATCCAGGCCCGGACGGCCGCCGGGTCGTCGGTGCAGATCTGGCGGATCGTCGGGACCCCGGCGGCGCGCAGCGCCTGCGCCATGGCGCCCTTGTCGCGGCGCGCCGCCGACAGCTGCGGGGTGTTGGCCTGTTCCGGGAGCAGCCGCTCGGTGAGCCGGTCGGTGAGCTCGACGCCGCTCTCGGCGCCCGCCAGCACGCAGCGCGGTGACAGCGGACGCAGCCGCGCCACCAGCCGTTCGAGGTCGCCGTCGAAGGCGAGCAGCTGCCGGTAGCGGGTGGCGTCCCAGGAGTCCGCGTAGGCCGCGGGCACCTCGGGCAGCGAGCTGACCGCGACCGAGGGGATGCCGAACTCGGCGAACCGGGGCGCGTACTGGGCGCCGGAGGAGAACGGGTCGACGATGACGGCGACCTGGGGGGAGGACGGGGCGTTCACGGGAGCGTCCTGTCTCCGGGGTCGGCCCCCGGGGGCGGTTCAGGCTCCGGCGGCGAGGGCCGGGGACAGCGGAAGGTGACAGAGTTCGGCGGCGGCGTCCGCCGGTCCGGGTAGCACCGCGGTGACGGTGTCGCCGGAGCGGACGGCCGGCACCTGGCGGCGCAGCCGACTGAGCGAGGAGCCCCGCTCGTGCCACGGGCACACCAGCCGCCGTCCGGTGGGGTCGGGGGTGCCCAGGTTCAGCGGGCCGCCCCGGTGCGGGCAGGAGGCGGGCAGCACCGATCCGCCCGCCTCGGTGCGGATGTACACGTAGGGCAGGCCGGCGACGCGGGCGCAGTTGTCCGCGCCGCCGGCCTTGAACGTCACGACAGGCATGCGCGGTAGTCCCCGACGGAGAAGATCTGGTAGACGCACTCCTCGGACTCGATGATCGCGCCGTGCAGGCGGTTGCGCTGGATCACGGTGCCCTCGCCGGCCTCCAGGATCCGGTAGGAGTTGAAGCCGCTGACGAAGCGCATCGTGCCGCTGACGATGTGGCAGAGCTCGTCGCCCTCGTGGCTGTGGGTGTTGGACAGCTCGCCGAAGGGCTCGACGATGTCCGCGACCGGCGGGTTGATCCGGCCTTCGGTGATGGCCGCGTAGACGGGCTCGTGCAGGTCCTTGTAGCGGTCCGCGTCGTCCATCCAGGCGATCTGGGTGGCGAAGTCGTCGTCGGCGATGGCGCTCAGCAGGCGGAACTCCTCGATGCCGCGCACGATTTCGGGGATGATCTGCTCGCCGTGGCGCTCGACGAGGGGCTTGACCAGCTTCTCCAGCGCCATCCGGCCGTGGTGCTGGTCGATGTGGACGTGCTCGGAGAAGTAGCGGGCGTCCGCGGTGCCCTCGAACACGTCGGCGAGCAGGTTCTCCGCGCGGCGGCAGAAGTCCACCAGGGTGCTCTCGGTGTAGAACAGCGCGCCGACGTAGCGGAAGAAGTGCTCGTGGTTCTTTCCGAGGTAGTGGAAGTAGTTGTTCAGGGCGAGGCTGGAGACCAGGTAGTACTGCCAGTATCGGTGTACGTCGGAGCCGAGTCCGACGGATTCCAGGGTGGCCTCGAAAAGGGTGCTGTGCTTGGTGTCGTGAACGCCGTAGCCGTATTCGTCGATGAGGATCTTGAACCATTCCGACTGCTCGGCGCCGTAATATCCGAGGACGTTCCGGGCCATCGGCGAGGCCTCGGACAGGAAGTCCGGGGCGAACTGGATCAGCCACATCCTGGCCGCGCGCTTCGGGTCGGAGGAATCGCGGACGGCCTTCTCGGCGGGGGAGGCCTCGCCCTGGGCGTGGACGTCGAGGTCCTCCAGGTAGGCGAGCAGGCTCTCGGTGGTCCAGTCGCCGCTGACCTCCACCTCCTGGTCGAGGAAGCCGAAGGCGAAGCGTTCCAGCGCGGGGCGGATCAGCTCGCCGCGGGCCCGGTTGCCGGGGCTGTAGTAGTGGCGCAGGTCCTCCGCCTGGTCGCCGAGGCCGGCCTTGGGGAAGAACACCAGGTCGGCCTCGTAGATGCTGGTCAGCAGGCGCTGGGCGGCGAGGCTGCTGTACTCCAGGATCCGGTCGCGGCTCGCCACCCGGTCGAAGTCCAGGTAGGGCAGCACCTGCGGGCGCAGCTGGCGGCGGTAGGGGCGGTCGGAGTTCTCCCACTCCTCGTTGTCCTTGTAGAGCGGATTGGCGGCGTAGGCCAGGACCGCCTCGCGCAGCGCGTCGCCGTGCAGCTCGAACGGTTCGTAGGGGACGGGTGTGTGCGACATGTCTGGTCTGCCTTCCGCGGGTGGTGTGGGGGCGGGCCGGGCGGGGTCGTGCACGGGTGCGGGGGAGCGTGGGTGCGGTGGAGCGCCAGGCGGGGGAGCGCGGTGGGTGGGTGGGTCAGGCGAGGAAGAGGCGGGTGTCGCTCCAGGCGAGGTCGAGCTCCAGCGTGGAGCCGGCCTGCGCCTCGACGGGGTGGGCCAGCGGCAGCAGCGCCTGCATCCAGTGCGAGCCGACGTTGTCGGGCGAGTTGCGCAGGGTCACGCCGCCGCCGAGTTCCAGCTCGAACCAGGCGACCAGGGCGTGCACGGTGCCCGACTCGCGCACCGGGAGGGCGAGTTTGCCGCCGCCGGGGCCGAGCGGGTCCGCGGCGAAGTCGAAGGAGGCCAGTTCGACCGTCTCCGACAGGACGCGGTGGGGCCAGGTGTGCAGCCGGATCGGGAAGTGCCCCGGGGTGGCGAAGGCGTTCAGCCGGGACACGTCGAAGCCGCCGGCCCGGTTCACCCGGTTCAGGTTCACCGCGTTCTCGCTCTGCACCAGCGCCCCCAGCAGGCGGGCCCGCTCGGGGAGCATCACCCCGTCCGGGGCGAGCAGTTCGCGGCGCGCGTGCCGGATCGAGGGCAGGATGCCCTCGCCGATCAGGCCGCAGTCCACGATCTCGGAGATCACCGCGTCGACCCGGCGCGGCAGTTCCCGGCCGACCGCCAGCTCGTCGGAGCGGCAGGCGAGCACGGTCACCCGGTCGGCGAAGCCCTCGTCGGCCAGGACCTGCCGGGCCACCTCAGCCATCAGCGGGTTCGCCTCGCAGCTGTAGACGTGGGCGGCGCCGGCCCGGACAGCCATCATGGCCAGCAGGCCGGTGCCCGCGCCGATGTCCAGCACGGTGCCGTCCTGCGGGACGATCCGCTCCAGGGCGGTGGCCAGCGCGTCGTTGCGCTCGTGGTCGTTGAGCATGGCGAAGTGCCAGCGCGGCACCGCCTCCCGGGCGAACTCCCGGAACTCGGGGAACTCCGGGGACAGGGCGTCGGGGGAGGCCAGCAGCCGGGCCGTGGCCTCCGCGATCCGGTTCAGCTCCTGGGCCCGGGCACGCAGGCCCGCCAGGGCCAGCCGGACCTCTCCCTCAGCCGTCTGGCTGGTGACACTCGTCAAATGGGGCATGTCGTTCCGCAGGCTCCCCGGTAGGAATGGCTTATCGAAACACGGTGCATGCACGGATGAACGGCAACACGGATGAACGGCAACACGGCTGAACGGACGGTGCGGGCCGACGGGAAACGCCCGTTTCCTCGGCGAATTCACGGGGGAATTCGCCGGGGCTCCGCGGCGTCCGAGCGGAATTGCGCTCCCGGCATCGGATGTGTTCTGCTGACGGAAAACGAGGGCGGGCCCGCGATTTCTTGCGTGCGCACATCGCCCTCGGCCGAAACGATTAGAACACCACCTGAGTCGGAGCGGCAAGCAGGTGCTAAAAGGAGCGGTACTTGCGCTTCCGGTCGGCCCTTTCGGGCTGGTGGGCCGTCACCGCCTCCAGGTGCAGGACCGCCGCCGTCATCGCCAGCGTGGTGTGCCGGTACCAGGCCACCCAGGTGCGCACCTGGTGGCTGCTCAACCCGGCCCGGGTGTCGGCCTCGTGGACCGCCCGGGCGGCCGCCGCGCCCGCCGCCGCCATCGCCCGTGCGGCGGGGACGTCCGGCGCCGTGGTCGGCGCGTGCAGCAGGAAGCGCGAGGTGTGCCCGGACGGCAGTCGGCGGGCCAGCAGGGTCAGCCGGAAACCCGGTGCCGGATGGCCGTACACCGGGCCCAGGGTGCGGCCCAGCAGTTGCCAGGCCTCCTCCCTGCCCGGCTCCGAGCGCACCGCCGAGGCGTCCGACTCGCTCTGCGGATACCGGAGTTGGGGAAGCTCGACGCAGAACGGCAGCCGCCGCCGGCACAGCCACTGGCGCAGCTGCGGATCGGCGAAGTCCGGGCCGCCGAACACCCAGCCGATCGGCATCGCCGCCGCCAGGGCGCGTTCCAGCATCTCCTGGCCGAGGTCGGCCATGCTGCGCGGGTGCACCCGTTCCGGCGGCACGCCGGCCCGGGCGCAGCGCGCGGGGTCGGCGGTCCACTGCGAGGGCAGGTACAGCTCGCGGTCGATCACCGCGGCCCGGTTGCGCGACACGTAGCACAGCAGCGCCGCGGCCTGGATGTTGCGGTCCCGGTTGGCGGCCCGCGCCCCGGCCGGGGCGACCGCGACCGCGCCGGTGCCCGCCCGGGCCGTCTCGTGCCGGCTCAGCACCGCGCACGGGCCCGACGCCCCGAGCAGCGGCACCACGTGCGCGCGGATGCTGTCGCGCAGCCGGTCGGCGTCCCACACCGTGCGGGTGAGCAGCCGCTGGGTGCTCCAGGCGCTGTCGGCGCCGGACCGGGCGGCGATCTGCGCGGCGCTGCCCCGGCCGGGGGAGGCCAGCAGCGCGTGGACGTACGCCAGCGCCCGGTCCCGTGCCTCGGCCCGGGTGAAGTGCTCGCCCAGCAGCCGCAGCAGGTCCGGGTACGGGTACGGGGTGGCGGGGCCACCGGGGCGGGCGAGGGGGGAACGGGACACGACGGCCATACCGGATCTCCGATAGGTCTAGACCTGTCTATTCCGTGGCGAGACTAGCCGAGCATCGGGCGCGGGGTAAGTGGTTGATCGTGTACCCGACACCGGGGTACACGCGCGCGACGGCCCGCCGGCCCCACCGAACCCACCCGCCCCGCACCCCGCACCGCCGCCCCCGCACCCCGCACCGCCGACTCGCACCCCGCCCCGCACCCCGCCGCGGACGCCGTGCAACCCGGACGCCCGGCCCGGTGTTCCCCCTCACGCCCGGCTCCTGGAGCCCAACCGACGAACCCCGTGCGAGGCGTGAGATGACCGAAAGCACCGAACTGAGCGCCACCCGACTCGCCGAGGCGATCCGCCGACGGGAGATCTCCCCGGTCGAGGCGGTCCAGGCGGCACTGGAACGGATCGAGAAGACCAACCCCGCCGTCAACGCCTTCGTGACCGTCTGCGGCGAACGCGCCCTCGAACAGGCCGCCGCCGCCGAACGCGCCGTCACCTCCGGCGCCGAACTCGGCCCCCTGCACGGCGTCCCCATCGGCGTGAAGGACCTCGACCCCGTCGCCGGCGTCCGCATGGCCCGCGGCTCCCTGGTCTTCGCCGAGGACGTCCCGCAGGAGACCATCCTCTGCGTCGAACGCCTCGAACAGGCCGGCGCGATCGTCGTCGGCAAGACCAACACCCCCGAGTTCGGCTTCAAGGCCACCACCGACAGCGCCCTGTTCGGCCCCGCCTCCACACCCTTCAACCGCGCCATGAACGCCGGCGGCTCCTCCGGCGGCAGCGCCGCCGCCGTCGCCTCCGGCATGGTCCCGCTCGCCCAGGGCTCCGACGCCGGCGGCTCGCTGCGCGTACCCGCCGCCTTCTGCGGCGTCTTCACCCTGATGCCCACCTTCGGCCGGGTCGCCGTCCCCGCCAAGCCCAACGCCTTCCGCCGCTACAACCCGATGGTCTGCTACGCCACCCTCGCCCGCACCGTCGCCGACGCCGCCCTCGGCGTCGACCTGATGTCCGGCGAGCACCCGTACGACCCGTACTCCTACCCCGCCCCCGACAAGCTCGTCGACGCCCTCCACGGCGACCTCACCGGCCTCACCGTCGCCTACAGCCCCGACCTCGGCGGCTACCCCGTCGAACCCGAGGTCGAAGCCCTCGTCCGCGCCGCCCTGCCCGCCCTGCGCGACGCCGGCGCCACCGTCGAGGAGATCGACTTCACCCTGCCGCTGCCGCACGCCGACCTCACCGCCATGTGGCGACGCTACCTGTCCGTCGCCCACGCCGAATCCGCCGCCATCTCCCGCGACAACGGCCTCGACCTGCTCGGCACCTACGCCGGCTCCATCGACCAGGCCTACCTGGACTCCGTACGCGTCGGCGAATCCCTCAGCGCCGTCGACTTCCGCCTCGAAGACCTCGACCGCACCCGCGTCCTCTACGCCTTCGAGAACCTCTTCGACCGCTACGACCTGATCGTCAGCCCCGTCAACGCCGTCACCGGCATCCCCAACTCCGCCGGCCGCGACACCGTCGGCCCCGACACCGTCCAAGGGCAGCGCGTCGACCCGTTCGTCGGCTGGTCCCTCACCAGCCCGTTCAACCTGATCGCCAGCCCCGCCGCCTCCGTCCCCGTCGGCCGCGCCCGCAACGGCGTCCCCGTCGGCCTGCAACTCGCCGCCCGCCGCCGCAACGACGCCCTCGTCATCCGCGCCGCCGCCGCCCTGGAAGACCGCCTCCCCTGGGCCGCCACCTACCAGGACCTCGACCTGGACGCCACCACCGCCTGACCCGAGGCCACCACCCCCGCCACCACCGGCCGGACCGGACGCAACCCGACCGGCCCGGCCGGTGTTCCACCACCAGGACCACCCCCCGGCCGACGAACCGGCCCACCCGCCGGGGGAGCGACGAAGGGGAGACACCGTGCAAGCCACCACCCGGCAACCCGCCGGCCGGCGGACCGGACCCAGCGGCACCGCGCTGCTGGTCCTGCTGATCGGACAGTCGATGGCCAACATCGACCTGGCCATCGTCAACCTGGCCGTACCCGCCGTCAGCGCCGACCTCCACGTCAGCGGCTCCGCACTCACCCTGATGGTCACCGCCTACGCGCTGTGCTCCGCCGTCCTCCTCGCCCCCGCCGCCCGACTCGGCGAACGCCTCGGCGTACGCCGCGTCTACCTCTCCGGCCTCGCCCTGTTCACCCTCGCCTCCCTCGCCTGCGGACTCGCCACCAGCGCCCCCGTCCTCATCGCCGGCCGCTGCCTGCAAGGCGCCGCCTGCTCCCTGATGATCTCCCAGGTCCTCATGGGCATCCACCGCTGGTACACCGGCCCCGCCCGCGCCCGCGCCCTCGGCTGGAACGCCGTCACCCTCTCCGGCGGCGCCGCCCTCGGCCAGATCCTCGGCGGCACCATCGTCTCCGCCGACATCCTCGGCACCGGCTGGCGCGCCGTCTTCCTGCTCAACGTGCCCATCGGCGCCCTCATCCTGCTGCTCGGCGTCGTCCTGCTCCCACACGACCGACCCGCCACCACCCCCCGCCGCGGCGACAACGACATCCCCGGCACCCTGCTGCTCGCCGCCGCCTCCCTCACCGTCCTCATCCCGCTCAGCCTCACCCGACCCGCCTGGATCTGGCTCCTGCTGCCCGCCGCCCTCCCGCTCGCCGTCCGACTGGTCCGCACCGAACAGCGCGTCATCGCCCGCGGCGCCACCCCCGCGCTCGACCTGCGCCCCCTGTCCACCCCCACCGTCCGCTGGGCCCTCACCACCTCCTCCGGCTGCACCCTCACCTACATCTCCATGCTCTACCTGCTCTCCCTCCACCTCCAGGACCACCTGCACCTGCCCGCCTGGCAGGCCGGACTCGTCCCGCTCGGCTGGGTCCTCGCCTTCGGCCTCGCCGGTCCCGTCATCGGCCGCGCCCCACACCGCCTCACCCGGCGGCTGCCCTTCATCGGCTGCACCCTGCTCACCACCGCCTACGCCCTCGCCCCCGTCGTCCCCGCCGGCGAGGGCACCGCCATCTGGCCGCTCACCGCCGTCCTGTGCATCGGCGGCTTCGGCCTCGGCCTCACCAACACCTCCGTGCTCAACCTGCTCACCACCGCCGTCCCGCCCCGCCACGCCGCGACACTCAGCGGCACCGTCAACACCCTCTCCACCGTCGTCGGCGTCACCGGCGTCGCCCTCTTCGGCGCCCTCTACCCCTGGCTCAGCCGCAGCACCTGGGCCGGACCCGCCACCGCCTACACCCTCGCCAGCGCCGGACTCGCCCTCATCACCGCGTTCTGCGGCTACGCCGCCCTGCGCGCCGTCGCCGCCGCACCCGACCCGGCCGACACACCCGACACACCGGACCCGCACGACGCAACCGACCCGGCCGCCCCGGTGTTCACCACCGGGGAACGCCCCGGCGCGCCCACCACCGGCTGAACCCCGCACACCACCGCACCACGAACACCCGACCCAGAGGACGACCCGCCATGACCGAACTCCACCACCTCCACGCCAAGGCCGCCCTGTTCGACCTCGACGGCACCCTGGTGGCCACCGAACACCGCAGCCGCGCCGCCTGGACCCGCCTGTTCACCACCCACCACGTGCCCTGCGACGACACCGTCCTCGCCACCTTCGTCGGCCGGCGCGGCAAGGAAGCCCTCGCCGACCACGTCCACCACTTCCCCGGCCACACCGTCGACCAACTCTTCGACGAGGCCTGCGGCTACCTCATGGGCCCCGACAGCCCGCCGCCCTTCGCCGTCCCCGGCGCCGCCGAACTCCTCGCCGACCTCCACACCCGCGGCGTCCCCCTCGCCGTCGTCACCTCCGGGCTGCGCGCCCACGCCACCGAGATGCTCGACCACGTCGGCGGCGCCGACCTCTTCCAGGTCATCGTCACCGCCGAGGACGTCAGCGCCGGCAAGCCCGACCCCCAGGGCTACCTCGCCGCCTGCCGCGCCCTCGGCGTCCACCCCGCCGACGGCCTCGCCTTCGAGGACGCTCCGGCCGGTGTCAGCGCCGCCAAGAGCGCCGGGCTGCGCTGCGTCGCCCTCACCACCACCCACGGCGCGGGCGACTTCACCCACGCCGACCTGGTCGTCCCCGACCTCACCCCGCTGCGCTGGACCCCCACCGCCGACGCCCACTGACCCCACACCGCCCGCCGCCCCGACCACGTCCACCACCACACCAGCCCGACACCGCCGGGGAGACACGACACCGCCATGCCCGCCGCCCGCCCCTTCGCCCCCGACGCCCTCGCAGCCGCGGCCACCAGCAGCCTGATCCTCGTCCACGACCCGCTCTCCCGCGCCGTCGCCCCCGACTACTGGGACTGGTCCGCCGACGCCCACCACGGCGCCGCGCACGCGCTCACCGCCATCGACGACGACCGCGTCCGCACCAGCACCGCCCGCCTCGCCGACGACCCCGCCGACGCCGCCGCCGCCGCCCACCTCACCGCCGCCCTCACCGACCTGCTGCGCCGCCCCGAGGGAGCGGATGCGGCACTCGACGCGCTGCGCGCCGCCGCGGCCCGCACCGAGTCGCTGTCCCGGCTGATCGTCCAGCCGGGCCCGCCCGCGGCGCCGGTCCCCGCGGCGGCCCCCGACACCGCCGAGCTGCTGGCCGCGCTCGCCCGCAAGCCGCACCGGGCCGCCCACCCCGTCGACGCGGCGGTGGTCATCCCCTTCCGCGCCCCCGACGACGCCACCGGCCGCGTCCGTAACCTGGCCGCCGTCCTCAACGCGCTCGCCGACCAGTCCCACCCGCGCGAGCGCTACCGCGTCGTGGTGGTCGAGAGCGACGAACGCCCGCGCTGGCGCGAGCTGTTCGCCGACGCCTGCGACACCTACCTGTTCGCGCCCGACCCCGGCCGGTTCAACAAGTCCTGGACCGTCAACGTCGGCGTGGTCCACGGCGCCAGGCCGACCGAGCTGCTCTGCGTCCTGGACGGCGACATCCTCGTCGACCGCGACTTCGTCGCCCGGGCCGTCGAGCGCTTCCAACGGCCCGGCACCCAGGCCCACTGGCCGTTCGAGGACATGCTCTTCCTCGACCCCGCCTCCAGCGCCCGGGCGGTGCGCACCCGATGCCTCGACGCGGCCCCCGACCCCGGCCCGGACCGGCTGCGCGGGGTCCACCTGCGCCGTCCGCCGGGCGGCTGCGTCTGGCTGCGCGAGGACCTCTTCACCCGCATCGGCGGCATGGACGAGCGCTTCTGCGGCTGGGGCGGCGAGGACCAGGACTTCGTGTGGCGCGCCGAACGCTACGGCCCGATGGACCGCCACCGCGACCCCGTGGTGCACCTCCACCACGACCGGGCCGCGCACCGCGGCGACGACGGCACCCCCTTCTACGAGGAGGTCGAACGCGCCGGCTTCTGCAGCTGGCCCTGCGACTCCGACTTCGGCCGCCTCGACCGCTGACCGCCCCGCCGTCCGTCCGCTGCCGGCGGGCCCGGGAACGAACCCGCCCCGCCGGCTCGATCGAGCCGGCGGGGCGGGGGAGTGCGGGTCGCGCGGTGCGGTCAGACGGTGACCCGGTCGGTCCGCTCCGCCGGGGCGTCGGCGCCCAGCCGGCCGGCGGCGGGGGTGTTCTCCCGGGGAGTGGGGAGCACGGCCATGATCACGCCGGAGATCACGATGGTCGCCGCCCAGGCGAGCCCGTACTTGCCGACGAAGGTGCCGGAGAGCGGGCCGGCGAACCAGTCGCACTTGGTGAAGGCGAGGCCGAACAGCAGCGCGACGACCCAGGACACCATCGCCTGCCAGCAGAAGCCGCCCTTGTACCAGTACCGGCTGCCGCTGGTGGTGTCCATCAGCGCGGCGGCGTCGTAGCGCACCGCACGCGAGCGGCGACGGAACATGTCCACCGCGTAGACGCCGATCCAGGCCGAGAAGGAGACGGCGAGCAGGATCAGGAAGGTGATGAAGGAGCCCAGGAAGCTCTTGGCGACCAGCATCAGCAGCAGGCCGCCGACCAGCGAGATCACGGCGTTGATGCTGACGGCCATGGCGCGCGGCAGCTTGACGCCCATGGTCTGGGCGGTGAAGCCGGCCGAGTACATGGACAGGCTGTTGATCAGCAGCATGCCCACGATCGCGGTCAGCAGGTAGGGCACGGCCAGCCAGGTCGGCAGCAGGTCGCCGAGGAAGGAGACCGGGTCGGCGGCGTCGGCCAGGCCGGGGGAGGCCACCGCCATCACGGCGCCCATCAGCACCATCGGCACCATCACCAGGCCGGCGCCGGAGACCGTCACGCCGGCGATCTTGCGGCCGGAGGCGGCGTGCGGCAGGTAGCGGGTGAAGTCCGGGCCGGTGGGCACCCAGCTGATGCCGCCGGCGGCGATGGTCCCGATGCCGGCGATCATCATCGCGGTGGTGCCCGCGGGCTTGGCGAAGACCTCGCTCCAGTGGATGGTCGCGACCAGGTAGCCCAGCACCAGGACGCTGAAGACGCCGAAGAGGTACGTCGACCAGGTGTTGCAGACGTTCAGCGCCTTGCGGCCCATGCCGGAGACCAGGAAGGTGCAGGCGACGAAGGCGAAGAGCGTGATGACGATCAGCGCGGTGTTGTTCTTGACGCCGAAGAGCAGGTCGAGGACGGTCAGCACCGCGTACGCGCCGGTGACGGCGTTGATCGTCTCCCAGCCGAACCGGGCGATCCACAGGATCGCGCCGGGGAACAGGTTCCCGCGCACCCCGAAGGTGGCCCGCGAGAGCGTCGCGCCCGGCGCCCCGCCCCACTTCCCGGAGACCGACAGCACGCCGACCATGCCGAAGGAGGCGAGCGCGGCGCACGCGGCGACGACCAGGACCTGCCAGAAGTTCAACCGGTTGAACACCACCAGGGCCGCACCCATGGTGAGCAGCAGGACGCTGATGTTCGCCGCGACCCAGGTCGGGAAGAGCTCGCGGACTCTGCCCCGGCGCTCGTGGTCCGGAACGGGTTCGATACCGCGGGTCTCTATCGCGCCGTCGACGTCGACGGTGGACAGGTTGTCCATGAGGGTGGCTCCGTGCGTGTGAAGCGGGAGAAGAAAACAGACAAATAGAACATTTATGGAACTCTTCGCGCGTAGCGCGGGAGTTCGGCCATCCTACGTTGTCCAGTTCCCCGACCCCGAAAGCCCCCAGCACACCACCGGATACGGTGCGTGACCGCGAGCGCTCGGCGTACCCGGCCGGGACACCCCGGCCGGGTACCCCCCTGCGCCTACTCGACCGCGCGCAGCGCGTCGACGACGCCGAAGCCGTAGAAGCCGTTGACGCGCCCGCCGCCCGCGCAGACGGCGTCCACGACGCCGTCGCCGTTCCAGTCGTACGGGTCGGCCGGGCACCCCGGGTTGGCGGCCTGGGCCTTGAGCAGCGTCTGCAACTGGGTCGGGGTCGCCTGCGGGTGGGCGGACTTCAGCAGCGCGGCCACCCCGGCGACGTGCGGCGTGGCCATGGACGTGCCCTGCTCGTAGCCGTACTGGTTGTTCGGCAGCGTCGACAGGATGCCGCCCGACCCCGACGGCGTGTCCGAGGCCACGTACTGGTCGCCGCCCGGCGCCGCGACGTCGATCACACCGAGGCCGTAGTTGGAGTAGTACGCCTTCGCGCCCTTGGCGCCGGTCGCGCTGACCGTGACGACGCCCGGCAGCTGTGCGGGCAGGTCCCAGCACCTGTGCGGGTCGACCGTCCGGTTCACGGGGGTGGAGTCATTGGGGCTGCCGGCGTCGGTGAAGCCCCCGGAGGCCAGGTCGTGCCTGGCGTTGCCGGCCCCGGCGACGTTGAGGGTGCCCTTGCGCTGCGCGTAGAGCTGGGCGCGGTCGACCGCGTCGACGACGGCCTTCTGGTCGGGGTCGTCCAGGCAGTTGTACTGCCACGGGTCCACGTAGTAGCTGTTGTTGGTGATCTGCACACCGTGGTCGGCGGCGAACACGAAGGCGCAGACGACGCTCTCGGCGTAGATCAGCTGGCGCCCGGTGGGCTGGGAGACCGTGATGCCGGAGACCTTCACGCCGGGTGCCACGCCCGCGACGCCGACGCCGTTGCGGGCCGCGGCGATCGTGCCCGCCACGTGCGTGCCGTGGAAGTACTCCGGGTCCGCCGGCCGCCAGGAGCCGTACGTGGTGTCGGCCCTGCCGCTGGCGCAGTTCGCGGACTGCGCGGGGGAGAAGTTCGCGGCGAGGTCGGGGTGGGTGTCGTCGACGCCGGTGTCGATCACCGCGACCGTGACGTCCCGGCTGCCGGGGTTGACCTTCGCGGCCCTGTCCGCGCCGATCGCCCGCAGGTCCCACTGCTCGGCCTCGAGGGGCTCGCCGCCGTCGGACGCCTTCGCGATCCTCGCGGCCTCGGCCTCGGAGAGGCGGCGCACCGCGCCCTCCTCGGTCGTGCCCACCACGCTCAGCGCCGCGGTCCTGGTGGCCCCCGCCGACTCCACTCCGCGCACCGCGCGCATCCGCTTGCCGAAGTCGGGCTCCGCCGAGTGGGCGACGATCACGCCGATCGCGTCGTACGTGACGACGATGCTGCCGCCGGCCGCGGTGACGGCCCGCCGCACCTGCGCGATCGTGTACCGGTCGGTCCCGGTGTTGACGACGTACGCCAGGGCGGGCGCGTCCCCGGCCCGCGCGGCGGAGGGTATTCGGGGCGTCGCCGAGGCCGACGCGGGGAGGAACCCGAGCGAGGCGGTCAGCGACAGCACGACCGGTACGGCCAGGCCGAGCCGGGGCAGGGAACGTCGTCGAGCCATGTGGTCTCCACATCATCCGGGGGCAGGGCCCAGCCTCGTCCACCGACGCCTGCCGCGACTATCCGAAAAGTCCCCCGCGCCGGCGCACCGAAACGGCTTGCCCTCCACCCGCCCGTCACCCGTCTCCTCGGACCTTCCGGCCCCGGAGGCCGTGGATTCGCCCTGGCCCACGGCGCAGCGCGATGTCCTGCGTGACACGATCGCCCTGGACGGCTACGCGCCTTGCGCCACCGAGGAGTTGGAGTGCCGCCGGGGTGAGTGCCGCGGGCGACGCCGCCGAGGGGCCCGAACACCACCGACCTCCCCGGAACGCCGTGGTTCGGCCTGGTCCGAATCACGTTGAGCCCGGACGGGGGCGCGGCGAACCTGATTGCGCGACGCACCCGGGAGCCATGTCTCGCGGAGAACCGACTTCCGAGGCTCCAGGGCGCGGACCGCGTCGAAAGGAACACCATGCGAGCAACGAAGTCCCGGATCCTCGCGGGCTCGGCCGCCCTCGTGCTGGCAGGTCTGGGCGGTGCCGTGCCGGCCCAGGCCGCTTCGGCGCCGCTGGCCGCCGGGGGTACGGCGCCGGCCTGCATCGACCGCAGCGGTGTCACGAACATGGCCGGCGGTGGGATCGCGGGCTATGTGTACAACAACTGCGGCAGGACGATGAACGTCAGGATCATCGTCAACTACTGGCGGGACACCTCGTGCCAGTCGATCCCGAACAGGCAGAGCCGGTACTTCCACACCGTCGGCGGGACCTACGACCGGACCGCGGTCTGCTGAGAAGCGGATGACGGCCGGCCCGAACAGCGGTTGGCACCGGCCGGGGCACGGCAACGTGCCCCGGCCACCCGACCGCCGCCCGGCAGGCCACCCGTCGCCGCCGCGCCCGAAGTCCCGTCGGCGACCGGCCCGTTCACATCACGGTGCCGCCCGGCCCGAGGGCGGCGGTCATGCCGCGTGCTCCCGCGCCCGCCGCCTCCGGTCAGGCGTCGAGCACCTGCCCGGCGCGCCTGACGACCGGTCCCTGCGTCGACCACGGGAACTCGATCCAGTCGTCGGTCCTCTTCCACACGTACTCGCACTTCACGAGGGAGTGCGACTTCTCGTAGATGACGGCGGACCGGACCTCGGCGACATGGTCGAGGCAGAAGTCGTGCACCAGCCTCAATGTCTTGCCGGTGTCGGCGACATCGTCGGTGATCAGGACCTTCTTGTCGGTGAAGTCGATCGCGGCGGGAACGGGCGCCAGCATGACGGGCATTTCGAGAGTCGTGCCCACGCCCGTGTAGAACTCGACGTTCACCAGGTGGATGTTCTTGCAGTCCAGCGCGTAGGCGAGACCGCCCGCCACGAACACCCCGCCGCGGGCGATGCTCAGGACGAGGTCGGGCTCGTAGCCGTCGTCGGCGATCGTCTGCGCGAGTTCGCGCACCGCCCGTCCGAAGGTCTCGTAATCCAAGGTCTCGCGCACATCAGTCACGGCGACCAGTGTCCTGGGCTGCCGCCCGGGCGGCGAGCACCGGCACGCCCAGGGCCGGAAGTGTGGCGTTTCCCACGCCGGCCGCCCCGTCGGTCAGGACCCTCGGCTCCCGGACCCCTCCGCCACCGGTCACCCCCCGGAGGCCGCGATCCGACCCAACAGGGCGGCGAGTCGCCGGGGCATCGAGAGGAACGGCGAGTGGCCGCTCGCCAGCCGATGGACGGTGCCGGCCCGGGTGGTGAGCTCGTGCTGCCGGGCCGGGGCGAGCGCCTGGTCGTGCTCGCAGACGACGTAGCTGGAGGGTACGGTGCGCCACCCCGCCGTGGTCACCGGCTCGGTGAGGGAACGGATGCTCTGCGGCCGCAGCCGGGCCACGGCCCGCTCCGCCTCGGCTTCGGGAACGTCGGCGAACAGAATGCGCCGCGCGTCCGGGTAGGGCGGGGCCTGGCCGCCGCCGTCGTCCGGCACGGGCGTGCCGAGAAAGGTGAACATGCTCTCGCCCACGTCCAGTTGGAACCCCGCCACGTACACCACCCGAACCACGTCGGCGGCATCCGCTACGGCCTCCGTCGCGGGCACCCCACCGTAGGAGTGGGCGACCACCACCACCGGTCCGCCGATGCGCCGCAGGCCGTCCCGGATGGCCTGCGCGTCATCCAGCATGCCGACCGGCCGGCCGGCCGGGGAGTTGGCACTGGGCAGGTCGACGGCGTGCGACCGCCAACCGTCGCCCTCGAGCGCCTCGCGCACCGGGTCCCAGCACCAAGCCCCGTGCCAGGCCCCGTGAACCAGCAGGAAAGCCGGCCGGTCGGCGTCAACTCCCATGTGCAGCACCTCCGTTGCCCATCGATCATGTCCAGCGCTCCCGACGATACCTCCGGGACCGCGCCGATCGCGGGAACGGGCTGCCGCACAGCCGCCTTGCCGACCGATGACCGACGACCAACGACCGACGACCGATGACCGATGACCCGGTCCAACCGGACACCGGGTCCCCGCCGAGCCCACGGCGGCCGCACTGTCGGTCGGATCAGCCGTGTCCGTGAAGGCACCGCAGGCGCGGCGTGCGGTCAGTGGCCCAGCACGCCGCGGATCCAGCCGTCCACGGTGCCCGTCAGGTCGTGCTGCCCGGCCGCATGGTCCAGCACGAACGTGCGCACCGAGTCGCCGCCACGGAACATGCCGCGCTTGTCGAACTCCAGCACCACCTCGACCCGGTGCGGGTCGGTGACGAAGGACAGCTCGATCTCGTTGCAACGCCGGGCGAACTGCGGTGCCGCCTTGTACTCGATCTCCTGGTAGAACGGCAGCGTCTGGCCCGTGCCGTGGATCCGGCCGGCTTCCAGATCGGCCCGCTGGAAGTGGAAACCGAGCGCCGCCAGCGCCTCCAGCACCCGTTGCTGCACCGGCAGCGGCTGCACCGCGAGCGGATCGGTGTCCCCGCGGTCCAGCTGGCCGGCGATGTCCACGTCGGTGCGGACCCCGAGCACCATGCCCGCCAGGGGGTGGCCCCCGATCGCGGTCAGCGGCGTCTCCCACGGCACGGGCAGGGCGAACGGGACGGCCCGCTGCTCCTCGGCGGCCAGCCGCAGCGGGCCGCAGACCTGCGCCCGGGCGAACTCCTTGACGGTGTGGCTCTCGCCGTCCTCGTGCTCGACCTCGACCCGGGCGGCCAGGCAGAGCGTGATGCCGTTGATGTCGGCGTCCCGGCTGCCGCCGACCAGGTTGACCTGGCCGTGCACGGTGCCGCCGGGATGGACGGCCGGGGTGGACAGCACTGTGTCGACGGTGGGTCCACCGACGCCCAGGGCACCGAGAAGCCGCTTGAACACCATCCGAGGACACTCCTCACAGAACCGGGGGACCGAGCGCACCGATCCTACTTTGCCTGCGCTTTGCCACCGACCGGCCGCATCCGAGAGCACCTCGGCCTCCGCGAAGACCGGGTCATCGGCAGCAGGCATGGCCTCATCCCGCTCCGCCGGCGGACTCCTGTCCGGCGAACCGGTCACCGGATGATGTCGCCCCGTCATGCCCACGGAATCCGAGGGCGTACGCGACGTGCAGGCGCCGCGGCCCCAGCGCGCCCGGCGAAGTCCATGAGGTCATTGTGTTACCAACATGCGGCGAAAAGTGATGCGTATCAAGAGGTGATCTATGCTGCCTGTCTCGTCAGGAGGTGTGTGATGTCCGAGATCTACGCGGCAGTGGACGCGCTGCTGGCCAAGGCCCGGGACGGCGGCGACCTGCCGGAACCGGCCGAGCGGGAACGGCTGCGCAAGGCCGCCGGCCTGACCCAGATCGAGGTCGCCGAGGCCTTGAAGACCCGGCGCGAGACGTTCGCCAAGTGGGAGAACGGCGCCGCTCAGCCACGGGCCCCCAAGCGCGGTGCCTACGCCTTCCTGCTCGCGGGCCTGGCCGACATCCACGGCACCCGGGGCCCGAACGGCTGGCTCACTCTCGCCCGACAGGCCCGCCCCCTCGACACCGGCACCAGCACCGACGCCACGGAAGGGAAGTGACACCCTGATGGACCGCAAGACGTACACCGCGAAGATCGCCGAGCTGCGCCCGCTGCGCGAGGAGATCGGCAAGGCCGAGAAGACGGTCGCGGCCGCGCAGGCCGCGCTCGACAAGCTCAACTTGCAGCGCGCCCGCCGGATCACCGAACTCGCGGGGTACGAGGGCGCGAAGGCCGATGCCATCGCGAAGGCCTCGGGCCTGTCGGTCGGCGACGTCGTGCGGATCGCCCCGCTGCTGGACCCGACCCCGGCCGCCGTCCGCGCCGCCAAGGCCGAGGACCAGGCCGCCGCCGCTGCGCCCGCGCCCGCGCCGGTGGCCGAGTCCGCGCCGGTGCCGGTCGCCGAGCCCAGCGTCGCCGTGGCTCCGGCGCTGACCCGCCCGGCCGTCGTCGTCGAGCAGGCCACCCCGGCCGCGCCCGTCGCCGCTGCGTCGGCCGTCCCGACAGCTCCGGTCGCTGCCGTGCCGCGTCCGGTGGTCGAGGCCGGTCCGCGCGAGCTGCCCACCCTTCCCGAGGGTCCGGCCGGCGCACGGTTCGAAGCGGTGACGACCGGCCTGCTCTCCAAGCGCCCGAACTTCGTCCAGCAGGCCCGCTCCACGGTGTTCCTGGACGCCGCGACCGGCGACCTCGCGGTGCGCGACCGCGTGGTCCGCCTCGACCTCGGCGCCCGCACCCCGGGCGAGATCCTGGACGCCGTCCTCGCCACCGCGCCCGGCACCGAGCGGATCTACATCACCGCCGGCGCCCCCTGGCACGACGGCGCCGAGCGGTACAGCACGCTCAAGGACGCCGTCGCCGCCTGGCTGAACACCCCGTCGCAGCGGTGGACGACCGCCGTCGGCTCCGGCCGGGACAAGCTGGCCGGACACTTCGTCCACCAGCGCCAGCCGGTCGGCCGCTACGCCCCCGCGAGCGCGCCGGACAGCGGGACGACCGAGATCCGGAGCATGGGGGAGTGGTTCGACCCGGACGGCGCCGACGTCGTCACCTGCCGCCAGGCGTTCGCGCTGCTGTGGCAGGCGCTGCGCCGCCACTGGGACGACGCCGTGTTGATGGGCTCCCCGTCGCAGACCGGCCGGGACCTGTGGTCGCGCACCATCCCCACCACCGGGAAGTGGGCGGGCGGCTACCCGGTCCTCAGCGAGGAACTCCGGGGCCTCCTGCACGCGACCGGCGGCCAGGGCCGCACCGAGCTGATCCTTCCCCCGCGCGTGCCGGAGCAGCTGCCCGCGCTGGTGGAGTACGACCGCACCTTCGCCTACGCCAAGCACCTGTGGAAGTCCCCGGTCGGCACCCCACGCCGCATCACCGCGGCCGCGTTCGCGGCGATGACCGGGCAGGAGCAGACCAAGGCCCTGATGTCCTGCTCGCACTGGAACGTACGCGTGACCGTCCCGGACGGGTGGAAGCACGTCGGCCTGCTCCCCGCCCCGGTCACCGGTGACCGCGCCTGGATCTACCCGTCCGAGCCCGGCGCGACGTTCACCACGTGGGCGGGCGGGGCCGAGATCCACCTCGCGCTGTCCAACCACATCGCGCCGTGGCGGATCGAGATCCTCGGCGGCCTGCTCTTCGAGGACGGAAAGCCCCTGGACGAGTGGGGCAAACGGCTGAAGGCGGCCTGGGCGGACCTGACCAACCTCTCGAAGCTGCACGCGGACGAGCGGCAGCGGCAGGCCGCCTACCTCGCCTCCCGCGCCGTCCGGTCGGTGCTGCTGTTCGGCCTGGGCGGCTTCGCCCAGCGCCCGCGCCTGGTCTCCGGCACCACCCCGGTCGGCGAGGCGCTCCCGGCCGGGGTCGAGATCCTCGGCCAGGACGACCAGGTGGTGACCTGGCAGCGGCAGGCCGGCTTCTCCCGCGACCCGTACGCGCACCCGGAGTGGGCGGCGTACGTCTGGTCGGGAGCGCGGGCGGCGCTGCTGGACATGAAGTACCGCCAGGGCAAGGACATCATCGCCCACGCCGGCGCCCTCCACGCGAAGCCCGGCACGGTCGTGTACTTCGGCACCGACGGCATCGCCCTGACCGAGCGCCAGCCCTGGCCCTACCGGGGCGAGCCCGGCGACTACCTCCTCAAGGGCCACCTCACCGGCCCCATCGAGCACCCGACCAGCCAGGAGCAGTACCTCTCGCTGCGCGGCCTCGGCCGCGCCGAACTCGCGCAGACGGGGGCTGACCAGTGAGCCCGGCCGACCCGGACAACCCCAACGAGGCCGCGAGGCTGACCCAGGAGCTGATCGACCACGGCTACACCAAGCGCCAGGTTGCCAAGATGCTCGGCCGCGACGCCTCCCTCGTCTCCCAGTTCTTCACCAAGGGCAAGGGCGCGGCGTTCGTGAACGCGCTGCGCCAGGTCGTGCGCGCGGTGCGCGGCGGCGAACGCGACACCGAGACACTCGGCGCCGTCGCCCAGGAGAACATGGAGCGGCGCCGCACCAAGACCGGACAGAAGGCCCGGGTGCGCGGTAAGGACGTCGTGGGCGAGGCGGGCGGCAGCATGGCCGGCCGCGCCGGGAAGCAGGCCATCAAGTCCGGCGCCTCCCACCTCGCGCCCGTGGTCCACGCCACCGGCCAGGCCGGCGGCCGCCTCGCCTTCACCGTCCGGATGAAAGCCGACCAGTACGTCTACAGCGCGGGCTCGGAGAAGGACTCCGGCGGCATCCGCCGCGGCTTCATCCCCCGCTCCGACGGCACCGAGGAACGCACCTACGGCTCCGCCTCCACCGGCGGGTTCGACGCCGCCGAATGGTCCCAGCGGGTCGCCGACCACCACGGCGACGTCACCGAGGCCATGAAGGAGTGGCTGGTGGAGACCGGCCGCGCGGTCGAGGACGCCGACATCGCCTACCTGGAAGTCCGCGGCTGGATCCCCGAGGACCAGCAGTAGGTCCGGCCGGCCCCTCCCACAGCCCCGCCCGCCCCGCCGAGCCGCCTCAGCATCCGAAGGAGAAGCACCGCCGTGGAGACCACCACCGCCACCGCCGAGCAGAACGTGCCGGCCGCTCCGCGCGCCCAGCCCGAGCCGCCGCTCCCGGCCCGGCCGCTCGGCACCGCCGTGAACCCGCTGCCGCTGCACTGGTTCCAGAAGGACGCGGTCGCGGCCGCGGTGCGCGAGGTGAAGGACGGCGGCCGCGCCACCGTCATCGCGGCGACCGGCTCCGGCAAGACCCTCATCGCGGCCGGCTGCGCCCGGCGCCTGGCCGCTCGGGGCCGGGTGCTGGTGCTGGTGCCGACGATCGAGCTGCTGGAGCAGACCGCCGAAGCCTGGTCCCTGCGCGGCGGGCGCCGGGGCCTGGCGGTGGCGGCCTGCTCGCGGGAGGAGGCGCTGGAGAGCGCGGAGGCCGGCGGCCGCGTCCACGCCCAGGTGACCACGCAGGCCGCCCGGATCGCCGACCTGGTCGCCGCCGAGAAGGCCGGCGAGCCGGTCACCGTGTACGCGACCTACGCCAGCCTGGAGCGCATCGTCCAGGCCCACCGCGACTTCGGCCTCCCAGCCTGGGACCTGGTCGTCATCGACGAGGCCCACCGCACCGCCGGGGCGGAGGGCAAGGCCTGGGCGGCCGTCCACGACGACGCCCAGGTCCCCGCCGCGCGCCGGCTGTACTTCACCGCCACGCCCAGGATCGCGGACGACCGGCGCGCGAAGGACGGCCTGGCCGACCTCGCCGACACCGACGGAGAGGGCGTGGAGAAGCTGCCCGCGCTCTGCTCCATGGACGACGAGACGATCTACGGCAGAACCGTCTTCACCTGGACCCTCGGCCAGGGCATCGAACACGGCTACCTCGCCGACTACCGCGTCCTTGTGCCCGTCGTCACCGACGAAGAGCTGCGCGAACTCCTCAACCTCCCGGCCGTCGCCGACCTCCGCTCCCAGCGCACCAACGAGGAACTCCTGCGCCTGGCCCTGCAGATCGCGGTGCTGCGCGCCGTCGCCGACCTCGGCCTGCGCCGCGTCATCACCTTCCACTCCCGGGTAACCGCGGCGCGGGAGTTCGCGAACACCCTGCTGGACGCTTCCCAGCTGCTGGAGGACAAGGACCGTCCGGAGCGGATCTGGGCGAAGGCGGTGGCCGGCACCGACCGGCTCAAGGACCGCCGCGCCGCGTTCGCCGAGTTCAAGGCCCACACCGGCGAGGACGGCGAGGAGTGCGGGATCCTCTGCAACGCTCGGCTCCTGTCGGAAGGAATCGACGTCCGAGCCGTGGACGCGGTGTGCTTCGCGGACCCGAAGTCCTCGGTCATCGACATCGTCCAGGCCGTCGGCCGGGCGCTGCGCCAGTCCTACCGCCAGGGCAAGGTGTCCTGGGTCGTCATCCCGGTGTACCTCCCGACGCCGGAGGTCGGCGACGACACGGCGGCCGCCGACCCGGCCGAGGTCCACGACGCCGGAGAGGCCGTGAAGGCCGAGGCCGACGCCGAGATCGAGGCCGGCTCCTTCCGCACCATCTGGCGCGTCCTGCGCGCCCTGGCGGCCCACGACGCCCGGGTGGTCGGCCGGATCACCGAGCTGCGCGCCCACCGGACCCAGCCGGCCCTGCTCGCCACCACGGCCTCGCCGGAAGAGGAGGGCGCGGCCGCCGAGGCCGGAGAGGCCAGCCAGGGGGAGCCGCCGGCGGTGGCGGAGTCGCCAGTGGGCTGGCTGCGGATCGATGCCCGCCGCCACGCGGCGCGGATCCTGCAGACGGTGAAGCTGCGGGCGTTCAACCCGCGCGCGGTCGAGTGGCAGCGCATGCACGCGGTCGCCGCCGTGTTCCACCTCCAGCACGGCCACCTCGACCCGACCGACAAGACGAAGCACGCCGAGCTGATCTCCTGGCTCACCCGCCAGCGCCACCTCCACGGCCAGGGCCTCCTCGACCCGGCCCGCGTCAACGAGCTGGACGCGCTCGGCATGATCTGGTCGAAGAACGCCAACGCCTGGGAACGCGGCTACGCCTACGCCGCCGCGTTCCACCACCAGCACGGCCACCTCGCGATCCCCACCACGGCGAAGCTGGACGACTACGCCGTGGGCGCGTGGATGCGCCGCCAGCGCAAGGCCGCGGGCCTCACCACGGCCCAGGTCGCCAAGCTCGACGCCCTCGACGAGCTGTGGCGCCTGGAACCGGACTGGAACCGCTCCTACCGCCGCCTACTCGCCTACCTCGCCGCCGGCGGCACCCTCACCGGCCCCGTCAACCGCACCGGCGGCGAAGCCGACCCGACGTTCCGGCCCGGCACCTGGCTGCGCAAGCAGGACAAGGCCCGCACCGACGGCAAGCTGACCGAGCAGCAGAGCGCACTCCTGGACGCGCTCACCCGGCACGCCGAGACCGTCACCGGCTGAACCGACCGCACCGGCACCACCCGCTTCCGATCCCGGAGGCCACCACGGGATGACCGACGCCAACGGGGAAGGTCACATGGCTCACTCCGCGACGAACCTGCCAAGCGCCGTTCAGGGGGCACCGCTACCTGCTGCCCGCGGGGACACCCACCGGACCGCGGCCCAGGCCGTCACGGACCTCGCCGAGGCTGTTCCCGAGGCACCGGCCGGTCAGCGGCCGCTATCTGACTGGCCGGGTTCCTGCGGGTCCACACCCGTGCGGGCCTTCTGTGAATAGCCGCCGGCCGGACGCCCGGACGGGCCCTTGGTCCCGTGGTCGCGCCGGTGCTCCGAGGGGCCCTGCTCCTCACCGCGCGGGCCTGCGCTCTGCACGGCCTGCCCGGGCACCCCCTGCTCCTCCTCCTTCGAGGGCTCGCGCCCCTCACCGGGCTCCGGAGCGTACTTCTCGGGATGGAAGGAGCGGTGCGCGCTGTCGTTGCGCTGCTGCTCCTGCGCGTCGATGTCGCCGGACCAGCCGTGCTGCTCGCCGTCGAAGCGACTGGCCTGGCCCTCGTCCATGGACGTGTGCCGGGCGGGTTTGCTGGAAGTCATCACCGGTCTCCTTCCACATGTGGTTGCTGTCGGTTGGGCGTCTGTCCGGCTTCCGGCGTCTGACACCCGGATCAGGCCGCCGCCGACGCGACCACGGCCGGCGCGAGCGGGATCGACCGGGGGCCGGGCGGCTACACCGGCATGAGGACACGCTGATTCACGCCGCGCTTCCCGAACCACTTGACCGGAGTGAGCGCTCACTCCGATACTTGCGTCCATGCCAACAACACCCAGTCGGCGAAGAGCACCGGCGATGTCCCCCGGCAGCCGCCGGGAAATGATCGTCCGGGCAGCGCTTCCCCTCGTGATCGAGCACGGCAGCGCGGTGACGACACGCCAGATCGCTCGGGCCGCAGGCATCGGGGAGGGCACCATCTTCCGTGTCTTCGCGGACAAGGACGAACTCCTGGAGACGTGCGTGTCCGAGGCGCTGAGCCCGGCCCACGCCCTGGCCGAACTCGCCCTGGTGTCCATGGACCAGCCGCTCGCCGACCGGCTGACCGAGGCCGCCTCCGCGCTGCACGCCCACCTGGACCGGGTCGGCGCGGTGGTCGGGGCCCTTCATGCGGCGGGCAGGCGGGGACGAAGCGACCCATCTGGAAGCGCAGAGGCCCCGCCTGATCGTGCGGCCGGTTCCCTGCCCGTACAAGAGGCGCTGGCCGAACTCTTCGAGCCCGAGCGGGAGTCGCTGCGGTTGTCTCCCGAGCAGGCAGCGTTGATCTTCCTGGGTCTCCTGTTCGTCGGGGTCGGCGGGCCGCCCGCAGGGGGCGAGCCGGCGGATCCGGCGCTGCGCGTGGGTGTGCGTGACCTCGTTGACGTCTTCCTGCACGGCGTTCTGTCCTAGCCAGTCGAGATCTCAAGAGGCGGAGCATGTCCATCACGCTGAACCACACCATCGTCCCAGCCGTCGACAATGAGGCGGCAGCGCGCTTCTTCGCCTCCATCATGGGACTGGACTACCGAGGCGCTGATCGGCATTTCGCGCCGGTGCAGATCAACGAGTCCCTGACGCTGGACTTCATGTCCGTCGAGAATCCGGTGGGCCACCACCTGGCCTTCGACGTGGATCCGTCGACCTTCGACGGGATCCTCGCCCGGCTCCGCGCTGCCGGGGTGCCCTACGGCAACGACCCCAGTGAGCCCGACAACGGCCGGATCGACCACCCGTTGTGTGCACGGGGCCTGTACTTCGCCGATGAGGCCGCGAACCTCTACGAGGTCATGTCGCCCAGGTAGCCGTCACCCGGCAACTGCGATCGCACATCGGCATGTGGTGCCAACTGTTCTCAGCCATCGGCGGCTTGTCGGCGGTCATGGCTGGCCTGGGCTCGGGGCCTGGTGGCGGCGTCGCCCCGGTGCGGCCCGGGCGGCGCCCGACGGCGACGCCGCGCCCGAGAGCGCGTCAGGCCGTCGCCGGGCGGCCCAGCGGCAGCAGGTACTGGATCGGCTCGTCCAGGTCGTCGAGGCCGAGGAGTTCGTGGGCGAGGTCGTCGTAGAGGCCGCCGAGGGGGGTGGTGCCGAGGCCGAAGGCGGCGGCGGTGAGGAGGAGGTTCTGGGCCAGGTGCCCGGTCTCGACGAGCCCGAGGCGCAGCGCACGCAGGCCGTAGCGGCGGCGCAGGTGGGCGAGGTCCAGGTGCAGGGCGAGGACGGCGGGGGCCTCGTCGACGGCGATGTGCTGCGGGTCCGAGTCGGGGAGGGTGAGGTAGTAGGACAGCGCTCGGAGCTGGTCCGGATCGGGCGCCGGGCCGATCGGGCGCAGGGAGCGCAGCGCCGGCACGCACTGGTAGGTGCCGGAGGGCAGGCCGTCGACGGCGAGGGCGACCAGCCGGACCCGGGCGGCGTGCATGGCGCCCGCGCTGGGGTAGGGGCGGTGGCCCGAGCCGCCGTCCGGCGCGTACGCGGACCAGAGCAGGCCGCCCAGTTGACCGGCGGTGAGCGGACCGGTCAGCCGGCCCCGCGTGGAGCGGCGCGTGCGCAGCGCGTCGGCGAGGGTGACGGCCGGCAGCGGGTCGGCGGACAGGGGCAGGTCGCCGGGCCACGGCCGCGGGGGCTCGGCGGGCGGCACGTCCGGCAGCGCGGTGTCCTCGGGGCGTCCGACCTGGAACTTGCTGTCCTCCAGGTACTGGAGGTCCGGGGCGCGCCGGTCGTCGGGGAAGAAGGTGAAGGGCCGGTCGGTCTCCAGGAGCGTTCGGCCGGCGAGCCGGCAGACGGCCCGCTCCTCGTCGGGCCCGATCCCCAGGCGGTTGAACAGCATGTGCAGCTGTGAGGCCCACACCCAGCGCAGCCGCTCCTCGGCCCCGTCCGGCGCGGTGGCTCGCATCCGGGCGTCGGCGTCGGCGACGGCGGCCGACCAGTCGGTGAGCCAGGACGTGGCCGTCCCGGCGTCGAGTGCCTTCCGCAGGGCCCCGGCCCGGTGCGCGAGGGCCTGCCGCTGCCGGGCGAACACCGCGTTCACCTTGCTGTGCACCGCGAGCCCGGGCAGCGGCCGGAAGTCCGTCACCCAGCGCCAGGAGGCGGAGTGGCGCCGCAGCCAGCGGGCGGCGGCCAACTCGTCGAGTCCCAGGGCGTGGGCGGTGGTGTGCGCCAGGTCCAGGGCGAGGGGCAGCCGGGCGCCGGGGGAGGCGTCGAGGGAGCGCAGGGCGTGGACGGCCGTGCGGGTGGAGCGGGTGAAGAGTTCCTCGGCGATCGGCAGCAGCGCGGGACCGCCGTAGCGTTCGGTCTCGGGTTCGTACGGGACGGCGGTGACCTCCCCGTGGCGGGCCGTCCACGGGCCGTCGGGCGGAGTGTGCAGGGACGCGAGCCGGGTGAGCTCGCCGGCCAGGGCGCCGGGGTGCGTGTGCGCCCCCCGGAAGCGCACGCGCAGGTGCGGCCCGCCCTCGCCGTAGCGGATGAAGAACCAGTCCTCGCCCGCGAGTTCGTCCATCAGCGGCGCGAGGTCCGCCGTGACGAAGGCGTCGGTCCCGTGTGCGGGCAGTGGCAGGGTGAGGTGCAGGCTGTGCCAGGGGGCGGCCGGTGGCTGTCGGGTCGTCATCGCGTCCTTCCCGGACGGCAGGGGGGAGTGGGGAGTGGGGCGGAACGGGGCGGGCCGAGGGGCTTACGGGAACGGGTGCGGGTGCAGCGGCAGTTCGTCGTGGCGCAGCGGGCGCGGGGTGCGGCCGAGGCGGTACGGGACGTCCAGCAGGCGCGGCAGGCCGTGGGTGCGCCGGTTGGCCTCGCCGAAGGTCATCGGGAGCGTTCCGGGAACGATCACCTTGACGCAGTACAGTCCGAGCCGGTCGCGTACCCCCGGTTCGTCCTGGCGGACCACCACCACTTCCAGGCCCTCCCCGGCGAGTCGGTCGACCGTCCGCCCCAGCAGCCCCGTGAGGTCGCTCACCGGCTCGGGGGCGGCGGGCCAGCGCTCCTGCCAGGGCACGGGGGGCGGGCCCGCGAACAGGAAGTCCAGGCGCGGCTGAGCCTCGGGCAGGGTGTTGAGGCCGACGTGGTCGTCCAGCACGGCCACCAGCTCCGGCCGCTCCAGCATCGCCCGCAGGCGCCGCGGGTCGCGTGCGCCGCCGGGGGCGGTGGAGCGGCGGGGGGCGTCCTGGACGTTGGTGACCACCTCGGCGACGGCGGAGCGGATCGCCGTCCTCGGGTCGTGGTGGGCGCCGGCGGCGAGCAGGACGCGCGGGGCGTCGGGATGCGTGCCCCGGTAGCGGCAGACGGCGATCACGGCGGGGATGCCGAGGTCGTCGGTGGCGTCGAGCAGGGTGAGCCGGTAGCCGAGCAGGTGGGCGCGGTCGGCGAGGTCGGCCGTCTCCCGGTCCTCGGTGGGGACGGCGACGGCGGGCAGTGGGGTGCGCGCGTACCAGGCCATCAGGAAGGCGTCGCGTTCGGCGACTTCGAACAGGCCGTAGAGCGCGGCTTCCTGAGGGCTGTTGCCCAGCCCGCAGCCGTTGGAGGTCTCGTGCGCCACGCGGGGGCGGTCGCGGCCCGGCGGGTCCCAGTAGGCGAGGTGCTCGGGGACGGCGATCGGGCGGTCGTGGGTGAGGGACCATCCGTGCACCCAGTCGAGCACCAGGTCCGGGGTGTACGGGACGGTGGTGCGCGCGGGGTGGTCGCCGGGGTCGGGCAGGCCGAGCCGGACGGGGTCGAGGACGGCTCCGGGCCCGTGCTCGGCCACCAGGCCGGCGTAGGAGGACCGCAGGGTGCCGCGGCGGCCGAGCGGCCGCATCCCCGCGAGGCGCTCCACGCTCTCGAACAGGGCCACGCGCTCGCTGGAGCGGAAGTCCACCGCCCGCCCGTAACCGCCGTCGTCCTCCAGGCGGCCGTCGGTGACCAGGGCGGTGGTGAGGGCGAAGGCCGAGTCCTCGGTGCGGTAGAGGATGCGGACCGGGCCGAAGCGTTCGTCGTGGAGTTCGGCCCGCAGCCGCTCGGCGGTCGTACGGCCGTTGGCGCCGCGCAGTACCGCGGGGTCGGGGAGGGGGAGGGGCTCGGAGGGCAGGCGGGCGGCGTCGGGCGTGTCCTCGGGCAGCGGGTGGCAGACGGGGCAGCCGCCGACCGGGCGGACCCGGTGGGTGGACCAGGTGGCGCGGTCGCCGTGGACCAGGTGGACGGTGGCGTGGCTCGCGGCCTCGGGGGACCCGTCGCCGCCCGGCCCGTCGCCGCCCGGCCCGGCGGCGGCCTCGGCCAGGTCGGCCGCGAGGGCGACCACCGCCTCGGAGAAGGCCGGGGTGCCGGTGCCCGCGAGGGCCAGGACCGGGCTCTGCCAGGGCACCCTGCCGCCGGCGGTGGCGAGGCGCTGGTACTCGGTGCAGCTGAGGCAGGCGGGCGAACCACGGTGGAGGACGGGCCCGATGACGGTCAGCGCGCCGTCCTCGCGCACGGGCACCAGGCGGACGGGGTGCGCCAGCGCGTGGCGGCTGAGGCGTTCGGCCAGGCCGAGGGTCCAGCTGGTGAGGTGGACGACGGCGGTGCCGCTCGTGAGCGCCAGGGCCTGGTCGGGGTCGAGAACGGGGAGGTCGGTCATCGGTCGTGTCCCGCGGGTACGAGGACGGTGAAGCCGCAGCCCTCCAGGGCGTCGGCCAGGGGGCGGGCGGCGCTGGTGCCGGGCCTCCAGGGGGTGGTGCGCAGGCCGGTCAGGCGGTCCAGTGCGGCCCGCAAGTCCGGTTCCCGGTCGGCGAGTCCGGCGAGCCAGCGGATCGTCCAGCCCTCCTCCACCCAGGCGGGGAGCTGCTGCCCGGCGGCGGCCAGCGGGGCGACGGCGCCGCTGGGAGTGGTGAGGTGGGCGGCGGACAGGCCGAGGTCACGGACCGTCAGCCGGGTGAGGGCGCCCAGGGCGGCGACGGACACCGCGTCGGCGGGCCCGGCCTCGACGGCCCGGGCTCCTTCCACGGTGGCCAGGAAGGCGTGACCGGCGAGTCGGCGGACCGTGACGCCGGCGTCACGGCCGAGGCGCCGCGCCAGCGCCGCCACCCAGTGCGCGGCCTGGGGATGCTCCCGCCACACCGCCTCGGGCAGCGCCTCACCGCCGCCGGGGACGGCGAGGGCGGCGCGCCGCAGGGCCCGGCCGAGGGCGTGCCCCGGGTCGGCGCCGACCGTCGCCGCGACTCCCGGATCGGCGGCCGCGAGGTGGAGTTCCGCGGACCGCAGGGCACCCGCCAGCCGCGCGAGGTCGGCGCGGGCGGCCCCGGCCACCAGGGCCCCGGACGGTGTGCGGCAGGCGGCCAGGGCGACGGGCGACTGCGGAAGTTCGCCGGGGGAGGGTGCGTCGAGCACGCCGAGCAGCGGGTCGCCGAGCGCGGCGGCGCGGCGCAGCGCCGTTTCGAGGTCCGCGGGCGGCTCGGCCGCGGGCCCGGGCGCCGCCGCCCAGGGATGGTGCTCGGCGCGGGGCGGACGGGCCCGGGCGACGAGGACGGAGGGCCGACCGGCGAGCAGCCGGGGGTCGTCGTCCGGGTCACCCGGGTTCGGCAGCCCGGCGACGGCGCAGAGCAGGCGCTGGGCCGTCGCGGCGGCGAGCAGCAGCGGGAGCGTCCTCGGCGCGGAACCGCCGCCGCTCGGGCCGGGACCGCCGCCGCTCGGGCCGGGGCCGGAGCGCAGGCGGTCCGCGATCGCGGCGAGGTCCGCGCGGGTGCGGTCCGGATCGGCGGGCGCGGTGACGAAACCGCCGTCCGCTTCGCACTGCATGCCGACCGCCACGGGTGGATCACCCGCGACGACCAGCACCTGTCCGGCGGGCAGCGCGGCCCCGGTGACGACCGGTGCCGCCCCGCCCCGGGCCAGGGCGCGCGCCACCGCGCGGGCCGGTTCGCCGTCCGGGTCCGCCGAGGCCACGACCGGGCGCGCGGCGGCGAGCGCCCTCGCCGCGTCCCCCGGGCGTTCGGCCACCGAGCCCGGCCAGGGCGGCGGTTCCGCGCCGTCGGGGTGGTCGACCAGCAGGCCGTGCTCACGCAGGTGGGCGGTGACGGTCGCCAGCGCCGCCTCCGTCCTCGGATGCCCGGCCTCCGCCGCGTCCTGCGCACCGGCGCCGAGCCGCGCCGACAGGACGTCCCACAGCGCCGGCAGCGAGCGGCTGCCCTCCAGGGTGAGGCTGGTGCCGCGCCCGCGCAGGTGCAGCCCCTCCAGCAGCGGGGTCACCGCCACGCCCGGACGCAACCGGGTGCGCCCGGTGACCGGTTCGGCCGTCACGCCGCCCCCTCGACCCGGGCGATCACCTGGCCGAGGTAGTCCCGCCACCGGTGCCCGGTGAGCTCGGGCACGCTGCGCACGACGAGGTGGGCGGCCAGATAGCGCTCCACCGGGCGGACGCCGCAGACCGCGAAGAGCCGGTACAGGGCGTTGGTACTGGTCCGGTAGACCAGGTAGTCGGCGCGGTCGAACAGCGTCCCGGTGGGATCGCTGCGCGTCACCAGCCGGTGGAACTCGCTGTAACGGGTGCGCAGTTCGAAGTCCCAGCGTTCGGCGGTGGCCCGGTCGCCGAGGGCGGCCGCGCGGGCCCGGTACTCCTCGCCGCGGCCGGACAGGTCCGCACCGGCCGCCAGCAGCCGCTCCGCCCGGTTCCAGGCCGTGGCCGACCAGTGCGCCCAGTCCTGCTCCCAGCCGCGCGCACCCCCGGCCGCGATGCGGCCGACCAGTTCCGTGACCGCGGGACCGCCGCGCTCCCAGCGCTGCTCGAAGGCGGAGCGCAGCCGGCCGTCCGGGTCCTCGTGGGCGAGGAAGTCCTCCAGATGGGAGAGGAAGGAGTAGTGCCCGCCGACCAGCCCGTCCGTGTGCGTGCTCGCGTGCGCCGCCAGTGCCGTGACCACCAGCTGCACCCGGGCCTGAGCCGTGTCGCCGTGCTCCCCGAGGAACTCACAGGCCGACGTGATCGCGGGCAGCCCGAGCCGCATCAACTCGTCGCGCAGGGCGGCTGGTTCGGCTCCGAGCAGCGCGTGCAAGGCGGCGGTCGCGGCCGGGTCGGCGGGCGTGACCCGGACGGTGTTGTCCGGCACCAGCGGGCCGTACGGCGGCGCGATCAGCTCGGCCCGCCCGGCGACGACGGCCTCGGCGAGCAGCTGCTCCTCCGTGCGGTCGGCGACGGACGGGTGCGCGGCCGACCACGCCCGCAGCTCCTCGGCGGACTCCCGCGCCACGACGGCCACCCGCTCGGCCGGTCCCTCCAGCCGCAACCGCAGGTGCGGACCGAACCGCCAGTGCCGCTCGACGTGGGCGTTCAGCCCGCCCGCCGCCGCACGCCGCGCCAGCGGCAGGACGGCCTCACGAAGGGCGCGCGCCTTGTCGGGCTGGTAGTGGTACAGGGTCACATCCACAGCGGTCGCGGCCGCGGGGCGGTCGGTCGGATCGTTCGTCATCGGCTCACTCATGGGGCGACTCCTCGGCTCCGCGCCGGTGGAGCGGGCGGGGGACGGGCAGGGGTGCGGGCGGGGCGGTGGCCGGGCGGCGGGCCGGACGGTAGGTCTCCGTGACGAGTTCGACCGTCCGGGTCGGTTCCGCCCGTCCGCCGATGGCGGGCAGGGCCTCCTCCAGCAGGACGCCGTCCGGGTGGCGGCCGAGCCACCGGCCCAGGTGCCGGAGGTGGAGCGGGTTGCCGAGGTCGACGGGCTGGGGCTTGGGCGCGCGGAGCTGGATGAGGATGGCCTCGGAGGCCGTGGTCTCCGGGCCCGGGGCCGGCGCGGGGTGGAGGAAGAGCTGCTCGGGCAGGCCGAGGCGGGCGCGCCAGCGGGCGACGGTCGCGACGGGGACGCCGAGCGGGCCGGGATCGGCGCCGAGTTCGGCCCGCAGGGCGCCGAGGACCTCGGACGGGAGGTGCCAGCGGCGGCGGGCGAGGACGACGTGCCGGTGGCGCAGCCGCGGCGTGTGGGTGACGGTGCCGCCGGGGGCGGGCAGGGGCGTGCGGCGCAGCAGCGGGTGGAAGCCCACGATGCCGTTCGAGTGGTCGCAGAGGAGGGGCGCGAGCCGCCGCGGAAGCATGATCGGGGAGAGGAAGCCCAGGTAGAGGACGTCGAGGTACTCGCCGGTGGAGCGCAGGCGGACCCTGAGCTGGTCGGTGTCGACGTCGTGGACCAGGTCGAGGTCGGCCTCGGCGAGGCTGGACCAGCGACGGTCGGGCCCGATCTCGTCGGCGACCAGCAGCGGGTGCAGGTTGGCGTTGAAGCCGCCCAGCGGGCGGATCTGGGCGGCCCGCGCGCCCTCGTCGAGCCCGGCGCGGATCTGCCGGGCGACCTCGGCCGCGGCCTGCGGGGCGGTGGCGTCGAGGAAGCGGCTGGTGAAGCGCCCCCAGCCGTAGTAGACGTGGTTGACGCACAACAGGCCCTCGGCCGGTTCCCGTTGGACGAACCAGGAGTAGCTGAGCGGCCGGGCGGCCGTCCAGTCGGGCAGCCGCTCGGCCAGTGCGCACACCCGGTCAGCCGGTAGCACGATCTCGCCGTCCACCTCGGGCAGGTCGATGAACTCCTTCCGCAGGGAAGCGAGTTCCTCGGGAACCCGGACATCCGCCCAGACGTCGCCGGCGTCGTCGCCGAACTCCCACGGCGTGGAGCAGACGCCGCCGACGCCGTACCGGGCCACGAAGCGGTCCCGGGCGTCCCTGCGGGTCAGGTGGCCGTGGTCGAACAGCTCGGCCACGGCCGTGAGTTCGGCGAGCGCGGCGCGGTCGGCGGCGCCCAGCCGCGGCTGCGGCGGTGCGGGCGCGTGGACGTCCTCGCTGAGGACGTTGAGCGACGCGGGCTCCTCGGGGAGGGGCCGGCCCGCGTCGGCGAGCACCTGGCGCCAGTCGGCCGCCAGGGCGCGGAGCGCGGCCGGCCGGCGCTCGGCGGGCTCGGCCGGGTACGCGGCCGTGTCGTCGGCGAGTTTGCGCACCCTGCGGGCCAACTCGGTGTCCTGCGGCCACTGGTGGAGCCAGTCGGCGAGCCGTCGCAGCGGCTCCGGGCCCTGCGGGCCCACCGGCTCGGTCGGCACCAGGAGCCCGGCGTCGAGGAGTCGGTCGACGAAGCGCCGTACCGCCGGGTCCTCGCCGGGGCGCCCGAGGGCCTCGGCGAGCCGTGCGGCGAGTCGGCCCGGCGGGTCGGGGGTCTCGGTGAGGGAGGCCATCACCGCCAGTTCCGGCCGGGCGCCGAGTTCGACCTCGTCCTCGCGGGCGACGAGGTAGCGGCCCCCGACGAACACCGCCCGGGTGCGCCGGTAGTGGGCCCGCCCGGCGTCGACGCGGGCGGCGCTGGTCATCCGGTGCGGCAGGCTCCGGGCGCGCCGGGGTTCGTCGAGCAGGGCGTCGACCAGCGCCGCGACGAGGGCCCGGTTCTCCCGGACGACCGCGCGCGGGGCGCTCTGCGTCCCGTTCCCGCGCAGCTCGTCCGAGGCCCAGCCGACCGCCGTGAACCAGGACAGCGGGCTCGTCTTGCCGGTCGCCCGCAGCGCGTGGCGCAGGACGGCGGCCTCCTCCTTGTGCGCCCTGCCGCCCCGTTCCGGGTTCGCCTCCGAGGCGTTGACCACCGCGCGCAGCAGGTCGGCGCTGCCCAGGGCGACGGCGCGCCGGAACGCGGGCTCGCGACACACCTCGGCCAGCGCGGCCCGTTCGGCCGCCAGTGCCGGCGGCACCGCCGCCGTGAGCTCGGTCAGCAGCAGGGCGTGTCGCCGCCTCAGCTCCAGCCAGTGCGCGAGCCGGGGGACCCGCACGGGCAGGTCCGCGAGCCGGTCGAGCAGCGCGGGGCGCGGCGCACGGCCGCTGTGCAGGGCCCGGCGCAGTGGGAGCACGACCCGCCGGTGGAACTCCTCGCCGTGTTCGGCCCGGCTGGCGTACAGATCGTCGCCGAGGGCGGGCCGCAGAGCGGCGTCGGCGGCCTCCACGGCGGTGAGCCGGGCCAGCAGGTCCCGTACGAGGCCGGACGGGGCGGACTGCGCGGCCCGGGTCAGCACCGTGGCGCGCACCAGCGCGTAGGCCGCGGTGACCGGTGGCGCGGGTGCCGATGCGGCCGGGGCCGGGGCGCGGTTGGGCACGGCGGAGGACCTCCGATGGGCGGGCGGACGGGGGAGGAACCCGGCGCGTCCGCACCGGAACGCGCCGGGTCCCGTGGGTGGTTCAGCGGTTCAGTCGCACGATCCTCAGAAGGCCGACGCCGACGGGTGGAGGACGCTGGTCGCCGGCGGGTGGACGATGCTGGTGTTGGAGGAGGAGTTGCAGGAGCTGGAGGCGGGGCTGCTGGAGGCGCCACCCTCCGGCAGCGCGATGCTGTCACGCAGCGCGGTGACGGTCAGCTCGCCCAGGTCGAGGTCGTCGAGCGCGAGGGCGTCCTGCAGCTGTTCGGACATGGAGGTCTCCCAGTTCTCGAAATGATGATGATGACGCGTCGTCAATTCGGCACGTTTTGGAGCGAGTTGGACTGAGCGTACGAGGGCGGACCCCGACAGGGCGGGCGTACGGGCCAAGGCCGCGACCGGCAGGCCCGAGCGGATGCCGCGGACGTGCGAGGTCCCCCCTGGGCACGCGGCTCGGATCGCTGCGACCCCCGCCTCTTCCCGCCTTCGCGCCGCCCCGTGGGCCGAGTCTAGGTCGCGGCGGGCGCCGCCGAGCCGGACGGCCGGGACATTGGCCGGTAATCCGTTCCCGGCCCCGCCCGCGGCCGCACCCCCGGCGGGACGTTGCGGCGCCCGGTTCGCCCGCATGCGTACGGTCGTCCGCTCCGACCGGATCCGGCCCGCACACCGTCGGTGTGAGGCCCGGTCGGGGAGGCCCGCCGTCGCAGTCCTGTCGAACGGGCCAGCTCGGCGAGCCGCGCCGGGCCGTCGGCTCCTCCGTCACGCGGTGCCCCCGCCGGTCCCCGGGGCGGAGCCGGAGCGCGCGCGCCCCGAGAGCCGGGCCACCGGAACGGCACCGCTCGAATCCGGCCAGCCCCTCGTGACACCGGCCTCACGCTCCACTGGAACTCCGGCCCGGGTAGTGGTCCAACTCCAGTCGGCAGCTGCCCTCGGCGATCAGCCGTCCGTGCCGGGCCACCTCCACGTTCCCCGCATTCCGTGGCGGCCCCGTCGAACAGGGCGGACAGTGGGATCAGGGGCACAGGGAAGCGAGATGATCATGGACCGTTACCCGCCCATTGCCGACCACGGCCTCGTTGGCGACCTGCAGACCGCTGCTCTGATCTCGTCTCGGGGAGTCGTCGACTGGTTCGCGGCTCCCCGGTTCGACTCGCCCAGTGTCTTCGCCGCCCTCCTCGATCACGACCGCGGTGGGTACTTCCTCTTCGCGCCGGACGACCGGAACGCCACCTGCAAGCAGCTCTACTACCCCGACACCGCAGTCCTGGTCACGCGGTTCATGTCGCCGGACGGCGTCGGCGAGGTCTTCGACTGCATGCCACCGGATCGCACCGGCACCCCGACGGACAGGCACGTGCTGATCCGCGGTGTGCGGGCGGTGCGCGGAACGGTGCACTTCGAACTGGAGTGCCGCCCGCGCTTCGACTACGGCCGGGCCACCCACGATCTCGACGTGCAGGACGGTACCGCCACCTTCCGGGCACCGGACGTCACCGCCTGTCTGCAGAGCACCTTCCCCCTGCAGCAGGACGGTACGGACATGCGGGGTTCGGTAACCCTGGAGCCGGGTGAGGTGGCCGCGGTGGTGTTCACCGTCGGAGGGTCCGATGGCGACAGCCCGCCGCCAGTCACCCCGGAAAGCGCGATGGAGCGGTTCTGGGACGTGGTGGACTTCTGGCAGCGCTGGGTGCGCCACTCCAGCTACCGCGGCCGGTGGCCGGGTATGGTGCACCGCTCGGCCATCACGCTCAAGCTGCTCACCTATGCGCCCACCGGCGCGCCTGTCGCCGCGGCCACCATGGGTCTGCCCGAGCAGATCGGGGGTGAACGCAACTGGGACTACCGCTACACCTGGGTCCGCGACGGCTCCCTGTCCGTGCGTGCCCTGCTCGATCTGGGCTTCGCCGAGGAGGCGGCGCAGTTCGCGCACTGGCTGAGCGACCGCCTGCAGGCCCGGCAGGGCATCGAGGGCGAGCCGCTGCAGATCATGTACCGCGTCGACGGCGATCCCGAGCTGTCGGAAGAGGTTCTCCCGCACTTCGAGGGCTACCGGGGTTCGTATCCGGTGCGTGCGGGGAACGCGGCCGCCGATCAGCTGCAGCTGGACATCTACGGGGAGGCACTCTACGGCTTGTCGGAGGCGAATGAGGTTGCCATGGGAGGTAGTTATCACGGCTGGAAGAACGTCGCCCGGATGCTGGACTGGCTGGCTGATTCCTGGGATCGCCCCGACGAGGGCGTCTGGGAGACCCGTGGCGGGCGCAAGGACTTCACCTTCAGCCGGGTGATGATGTGGGTTGCTTTCGACCGGGGGCTGCGCCTGGCGCGAGAGACCAGCCGGCCCGCCGACGCTCCTCGTTGGACCGCGGCTCGCGACGCGATCCTCGAACAGGTGATGGAGCGAGGCTGGAACGAGGAGGAACAGGCCCTTGTGCAGCACTACGGAAGCGACGTCCTCGACGCTTCGCTGCTGCTCATTCCGCGTGTCGGGTTCCTGGCTCCCAAAACGGTGAGCTGGCTGTCAACGCTGGACGCGATGGAGCGCACGCTGGTTTCGGACAGCCTCGTGTATCGCTACGACCCTGCGGCCTCCCCGGACGGTCTGCGAGGCTCCGAAGGCACTTTCAGCCTCTGCACGTTCCTCTACGTGGACGCTCTTGCCCGCGCCGGGCGGATCCGTCCCGCGCGCTACGCCTTCGAGAAGATGCAGACCTACGCCAACCACGTCGGCCTGTTCGGCGAGGAGATCGGTCCCAGTGGCGAGCAGTTGGGCAACTTCCCGCAGGCTTTCACGCATCTGTCGCTGATCATGGCCGCCACTACCCTGGACGATGCCCTCGATCAGCAGCGCGACTGAGGGCCGGCCAGGGTCCCCGCCTGCCGGCCGGGGAGTCGCCCAGCGGTCAGCCTCCGGTGGCGAAGCCGGGGAAGAGGGTCATACCGCCGTCCACATAGAGGGTGGTGCCCACCACGTAGTCCATGAGGTCCGAGGCAAGGCCGACGACCGCGCGGGCGATGTCCTCCGGATCGCCGACACGCCCGTAAGGAATCAGCTGCAACAGGTCCTTCTCCGCGTCGGGAGTCTCCCAGGCATCGCGGTTGATGGGTGTCCTGATGGCTCCCGGAGCAATCGCGTTGACCCTGACCCCGTGGGGCGCGAGCTCCTGGGCGAGTGTCGCCATCATCATCTGCACGCCGCCCTTGGAGGCCGCGTAGTTGACGTGGCCGGCCCAGGGGATGAGCTGGTGCACCGAGCTCATGCAGATGATCTTCCCGGCGGCTCGCGACACCTCCGGGACGATCCCCCGCCGGAGGAACTCCTTGGCCGCCTCCCGAGCGCACAGGAACTGGCCTGTGAGGTTGACGTCCAACACCTTCTGCCACTGGGCCGTCGTCATCTCGGTGAACGGAGCGTCGCGCTGCAGCCCGGCGTTGGCCACGAGGATGTCGATGGTCCCGAACTCCTTGACCATCCACTCGATCATCGCGACGACCTGATCCTCCTGCGACACATCGGCCTCGTACGCCGCCGCGCGCACTCCCGACCCGGAGATCTCCTCGACCACCTGCTCGGCCTCCTCACGCCCGGCGACGTAGTTCACCACCACGTCGGCTCCGGCACGGCCCAGGCCGATGGCCGTCGCCTTGCCGATGCCCGAGTTCGCTCCGGTGACGAGCGCCTTCTGGTTTCGCAACAGATGTGCGGGCATAACGCCCTGCGAGGCTCCCTGGGCTACGCTCACGCTGGTTCTCCTCCAAGACCGGCCGACCCTGGAACCTCGGGTGAGTCCTGTCGGCTCCTGTCGCCACCGAACCATCCGGAAGCCAGGCCCACACGCCGGCCGTGCGCGCACTGCGCCGCTCGGGCGAACACCGCCAGGCCTCGACATGGGCTCCACGCCAGCCCGTAGGAACTGCCGGGTGCGGGCGATATGCGCACGGGATAGGCTACTCAGTAGGTCATGATCTCTGAGCGGTACTACCCGCCCGTCGCCTCGTAGGCGACAACCGGATTCTTCCTGCGGCGACCCGACGGGCGCGGCGCGCACCCCTGCAGTCCGCGGAGGTGGGCAACGGCCGACGCCTTTTCTCCTCAGCCTTGCCGCGCCTTGCGCCGAGATGGCGCAGGCTTCCGGGCCCGCAGCTTGCAGCCCCTGTGGAGGTCGGGATGCGAGTTGTCGTTGATCTTTCCCGATGCGAAGGGTACGCCCAGTGCGCCTTCCTCGCCCCGGACGCGTTCCGGATGCACGGCGAGGAAGCCCTGATGTACGACCCGAACCCCGACGACGCCCGACGTGACCAGGTGCTGCGCGCCGCGGCGGCCTGCCCCGTCCAGGCGATCCTGGTCGACCGGTTGGAGGGACGGGACGCACGGGCGAAGGCATCGCCGTCATGACCAGCGCCGAGAACCTGCAAGCCTTCAAGCGCGAGGGCCGCATCGTGGTCGTCGGGGCGTCCCTGGCGGGACTGCGGGCAGCGGAGGCGCTGCGCGGCGAGGGTTTCACCGGATCGCTGACCATGATCGGCGACGAGACGGGCGAGCCCTACGACCGGCCTCCCCTCTCCAAGCAGGTACTGACCGGGTGGGTGCCGGCCGAGAACACCAAGCTGCCGCGCCGCCGCGAGATCGATGCGCAGTGGCTGTTGGGCGTGCCCGCCAGTGGGCTGGACCTGGCGACCAACCACGTGCGCCTCGCCGACGGCCGTGAGGTGCCCTTCGACCGGGTGCTGATCTCCACCGGGGTCCGGGCCCGGCCGTGGTTCGTCGAGAGCGAGGCGGCTCTGGACGGCGTGTTCGTCGTGCGAACGCGCGAGCACGCGGCGGCCCTCCGGCGAGCACTCGCCGCCGGACCCTCCCGGGTACTGGTCATCGGCGCGGGATTCACCGGCTCCGAGATCGCCTCCGTCTGCCGGGAAAGGGAGATCCCGGTGACCGTCGCCGAACTCGCGCCGGCGCCGCTGGTCGGGGCGCTCGGCGCCATGATCGGTGAGGTCGCCGCGGACCTGCAGCGCGCTCACGGCGTGGACCTGCGCTGCGGTGTCAAGGTCACCGGGCTGGAGGGCGACGCGCAGGGACGGCTGCGCCGGGCCCACTTCGACGACGGCAGCACGATCGACACCGACGTGGCGGTCGTGGCACTCGGGGGCATCCGCAACACCGAGTGGTTGCAGGGCTCGGGGCTGGCGGCAGGGGTCTGGGGCATTGCCTGCGACACGGGCTGCCGCGCCCTCGACCTCAACGGCCTGGTCACCGACGACGTCTTCGCCGCCGGAGACGTGGCACGCTGCCCGAACCCGGTCTACGAGTACCGGCTCATCTCGCTGGAGCACTGGGCCAACGCCGTGGAGCAGGCCGAGGTCGCGGCGCACAACATGGTCAGCGGCCAGGCGGACCGCTGGCCCCACCTGTCGATCCCGCGGTTCTGGTCGATCCAGTTCGGGGTCAACATCAAGTCCGTCGGCGTGCCGACCTTCGCCGACGAGGTGGTCGTCACCCAGGGATCGGTGCCCGACCGCCGCTTCGTCGCCGCATACGGCTACCGGGGCCGTGTCACCGCGGCAGTGAGCTTCGACAACGCGAAGTGGTTGGACCACTACCAAACACTCATCGAGACGGCCGCGCCCTTCCCGCCTCCCTGCCCCGCCCCCGACCAGCCCGCCGACGAGAAACCGGTGCCCGTCGACTTTCCCGGCCCCACTCTGCTCGCCCAGGGCGCCACCGTGGTCGTCACCGGCCACGACCCGAGCGAGCGCCGCGTCACGGCCGCGTACCAGCACCGCTAGGAGGGAGAGCGAGATGACCACGACCGAGACGCCCAGCACGCTGCAACGGATCCTCGACCACTCCTCCCGAGCCGACCCGTACCCGCTGTACGCCGAACTGCGCAAAACGCCCGTGGCACGGCAGGAGGACGGCAGCTACGTCATCAGCACTTACCGCGAGATCGCCGACATCCTGCACGACCCGCACCTGAGCTCGGACACCCGCAACCTCTCGCACCCGACGCCCGGAGCCGAAGAGCAGACCACCCCGGCGTTCATCAGCCTCGACCCACCCGCGCACGACCGCCTGCGGCGCATGGCGATGCGCCATTTCGGCCCCCCGCACACCCCACGACTGGTGACCGGCATGGAGGGCGACCTGGCCGGCATCGTCGGCAGCCTGATCGACGACTTCGCGGGCAAAGAGCAGATCGACCTCGTCGACGACTTCGCCTACCCGTTCCCCGTGACCGTCATCTGTCGTCTGCTCGGCGTGCCATACGAGGACGAGCCGCGGTTCCACCTCTGGGTGGACGACGTCATCAACGCGATCGACTACAACCCCAAGACCGACCCGAAGGAAAAACTGGAAAAGGGCATACAGGCCCGCAAAGACCTGCGCCAGTACATCGGCGGGCTGGTGGACCAGCGCCACGGGCGACCCGGCGAAGACCTGCTCGCCCGGCTGGCGAACGATGACGGCCCCGACGGGCGGATGACCCACGAGGAGATCGTCGCCACCGCCAACCTGCTGCTCATCGCCGGCCACGAGACCACCGTCAACCTCATCACCAACGGCATGCTGACGCTGCTGCGCCACCCGCAGGTGCTGCAGCGGCTGCGCGACGAACCCGACCTCGTCATACCGCTGGTCGAGGAGTTGCTGCGGTACGAGCCGCCCGTGCACATCATCCCCTGGCGGGCGGCGTACAGCGACATCTCGGTCGCCGACACCGTCATCCCCAAGGGCTCGCAGATCATGCTGATGCTGGCCTCGGGCAGCCGCGATCCGAACCGCTTCCACGAGCCCGACCGCTTCGACCCTGACCGGCGTGACAACCAGCACCTGGGATTCGGCAGCGGTATCCACCTGTGCTTCGGCGGCCCACTGGCCCGGCGGGAGACCCAGATCGCGCTGACCGAGCTGGCACGCCGGCTCGACCGCCCCAGGCTCGTCGCCGACCCGCCACCGTACCGGCGCAGTCCCGTTCTCCGCGGGCCGATCCATCTGCACATCGAGCAGGGCGACGGTCACTAGCGCGGCAGCCTCAGGTGGCGAGGATGCTGATGCCGTCGCCCAGGAGCTTGAGGCCGAGCACGAAGAACAGGACGGCCAGGACAGCGATGTTGTGCTGCGCGGCCCAGTCTCGCCAGCTCCCCAGGATGCTCTTGGCGCGTTCGCCCATGACCAGGTAGACGACGAGTGGCGCAAGCACGCCCAGAGAAGCGATGGCCACGAAGATCACGAGCGTTCCGACTTGCTGCGGCACGGGGAGCCCCGAAGAACTGATCGAGGCGCCGGCAGCGATGGTCAGGGGCGCGTTCTTGAGATTGCCCGCCGAGAACAGCAGCGCCAGGCCGAAGATCTTGATCGGAGTGAAGCCGTCGATCGCCGCCATCCACTTCGGGAGCTGCGCCTGGGAGGCGTCTTTGGGGCGGCGCTGCCACTGACGAGCGCCGAAGACGACGAGGAGTGCGCCCAGAGCGAGCTTGAGTGCTCCGACCCAGGTGGCCGGATTCTTGTGGGCCGAGGCTCCTCCTGTGCCGCCGACGGCCAGCATGAGCCCCCCGAGCGCCGCGAGCCCCACAACCCAGCCCAGGGCGAACAGCAGCCCGTTGAGGCGACCCCGTGGGGTGGCCAGGATGAGGATGATCGCCACGATCGGCAGCGGGCTGACCGCGATACCCGCGGCCAGGCCCAGCACATCACCGACAGCGTGTCCCACTACGGCCTCCGGGGAAGAGAGACGGATGGTCCGGAGCGGACTGCCCGGGTCGGCTCGAAGCCGACATGACTGGGCCCGGTACGGGCACAGCCCACTTCGTCATCGTGAGGGGTGCCGGGCCCGGCATCCATCGGCCGGTGGTGAACGGGTGACCTGGCCGCCGGGCTCGGAGGCCCCGAAAGCCAGAGCGGCTCACCCCGCGGCCGTCCCGGTGTCGGCGGCCGCGCTCGAGCCGGGGCCGGGGACCGATCACCCCGGCCCCGTCGGCGGGCCCGCGCCGGTCGAGCCATCGGCGAAACCCGGCCCGCCCCGCAGCGGGCCACCGCGGCGCCTGTTGCTCCCGGGGGCGAAGCCCCGCCCGGCTACCCACCGCACCGTCGGTGAGCTCGGCGGCGCCGCCGGGCAGCTGACGATGAAAGCCGCCCGGCGGGAACGAGCCGCCCCTGCGTCAGTCGCCGCAGTCCGCGAGGATCCCGTCCCACAGCGCGACCCGGGCCGACAGCGCGCGGCGGACGGTGTCAGCGCACTCGGTCCAGCGTTCCCGGTCGTCACCGCACAGGTCGATCAGCATCTGCATGGCCATCGGCGTGTGCTGCTCGCCGTCCACCTCGATGTGCCGCGCCAGATAGTCCTTGAACACGGTCAGCCGGTTGTTCGCATCCTCGATCCGGATCACCTGCTCGAACATCTCCGGGATCAGGTCCTCACGGCCGAACGCGAAGGCCGCGGCCTGGCAGTGCACCGGCGCGTTCTCGATGATGTCCCAGGTGACCGCCATGAACTCGGCAGCCGCAGAAGGGATCTCAGCCGCCTTCGCCGCCTCGGCGACACCGGTCCCGGTGCCGAGCAGCCGCAGGAAACCGTCCACCGGGCCGGTGTCGGCCCCGGCCCGGGCCATGCCGTCGAGGTAGAGCTCGAAGTGGCTGATGTAGCCGTCGCCGAGCTCGTCGCTCTCCTCGACCAGCACGATCTCGTTGATCAGCCGGCGACTCGCGGTCGGTCCGCTCGGCAGCCACGGGAGCTCCACGCAGGTCAGCTGCCGCTGCAGGCACTTGAGCAGCGACATGAAGTCCCAGACCGCGAACACATGGCGCTCCTGGAACGTCCGGACCCGCTCCAGGGAGTTCAGCTCCCGGTAGACCGGGTGGCGGAGGACCTCCTGGCGCACGGGCTCGATCGCCTCGCGCAGCGCCGTCAGGCCCGGGTGCGAGCGATCCCAGTGGTAACGGTCGGAACTCATGGCGGCTCCAGGGAAACAGGCCAGCAACTGCTGACTACCTGTCAGGCAAGGGACGCGTGTGTTCGATTGCGCGGTCAGGCTATGGGACGGCGCGCCAAATTCCGATACCTCGAACCCCGGGTTTTAGCGGAGTCGCGTCAAGTCGCTGGTGGTGGCCAGGAGTCCGGGTTCGTGCTTCGGCGAGGAGCACGCGTACCGCGGCTCTCGCTCGGTTCACCCAGGTGGCACCGGCTCGACTCGCCGCCTACTGGCCGCCGAGCAGTCCCAGGACTCGCTGCACCGCCTCGACGACAGGCGTACCGACGGCCCCGACGGTGGCGGCGATCCCCGCCACCGCCATCAGTGCCCGGTGCCGTTCGCGCGGCACCGCCCGCGGGCCGACGGTGATGGCCGGCAGCGCCTCGTCGATCGACTCCGCGGCCATCGGTGCCACGCCTGCCCGGAGTTCGCGCAGCATGGCGACCAGTTCCTCGACCGCCCGCGTCAGTTCCGTGGTGGTCCGGTCGCCGTCCGCGGCCGGCGCGTGGTGGTGCACGATGCCCTTGTTGCCGCTGCCGCCGTACATGTTCACCACGTCGCCGTGGAAGTGGTCGCCGCTCATTCCGTCACCTTCCCCGTGTTGCCGCTGCCGCCGTACATGTTCACGTTGTCGCCGATGTGGTAGTTCCCGGTGTTGACGGTCACCGACCGGATCCTCAGGGTGGCCTCGGCCTCCGGGTTCTCCAGCGCGTGCGAGAGGATCCGGACCGCCTCCGCGAGCCGGGCCCGGTCGGCGGTCCCGATCAGGGCCGTCGCGTTACCCGCCGTGTCCACCGCCAGCACCGGTAGCGCGGGCGAGGTGAGGACGACGAGCATCTCCACGAACCCGTACCCCGCCCAGAGCAGGGCCGCCGTCAGGGCCGCTCCCTTGAACATCTCCACGCCCTTCCCGATGTCTGACGGGAGTCCGGCGCCGATCACGGCCAGCAGGGCCAGCGTCAGTGCCTGCATCACCTGCCGCGCGAACCGCCGCAGTGCCTCCTTGCGCTTCGGCAACAGCACGAAGGCGTAGACCCGCACGATGTTGTGCAGCGGGTAGGCGGCCCCGCCGACCCATAGCAGACGCTTGCTGACCCGCAGGTCGACCGAGGCTGTCAGCACCGCTGACGGTCCGGTCGCGAGGGGCATACCGCCCCGGTCCCCGATCGTCGGCGGCCGAGGCGGCTGCGGCGGCACCTGGCGGGCCGGTTCCCGCCAGGGACGGTCCGGCTGATCGTTCCTGTCCACGCTTCCCCCTCACGTGTCCGGCCCCGGTCGGGGCCCGGTTCCTTCGTCGAGTCCCCCCAAGGATGGCCAATCGGAACCTCCCTGACGAGTGGTCACATCTGGCGGACAGTCCGCCGCCGCGTCCGTTCGATGGCCGGCCCCGCCTCCCGCGGGGTTCCCGGCCGGGCGGGCGGCACTACCCCTTCGGCTCACCGCCCTGGTCGGCCGCGACGAGGCGCTGGCAGCAGTTGAGGAAAGCCTGCACCGCTTCCGCCTGGTGACGCTGACCGGGCCAGGCGGGGTCGGAAAGACCCGGCTGGCCATTGCGGCCGCGAGCGCCGCCCCGCCCGCCACGGACGTACGGTTCGCCGAACTCGCGGGCGTCAACGGGCCGGACGCGGTGACGCAGGCCGTGCTGACCGCTGTCTGCCGCCCGGCGGAGGCCGGCGTGCTGGCCGGCGGCCTGCCCGCCGCCGATCAGGCCGGGGAACCCGTCGACCGGATCATCCGGGCCCTGGAGGGCCGTGAGGTCCTGCTCGTCCTGGACAACTGCGAGCACCTGATCGAGGACGCGGCCCGGTTGACCCTTCGCCTGCTGGCCGCCGCGCCCCGGCTCACCGTGCTGGCCACCAGCCGCGAACCGCTCGGAATCACCGGCGAGGCGATCTGGCCGGTACCACCGCTCGCCGTGCCCGAACCCGGCTCCACCGCCCAGGAAGCGCTCGCGCACCCGGCCGTCGCCCTCTTCACGCAACGGGCAGCCGCAGCCTGCCCCGGCTTCACCCTGGACCACGACACCGTCGAGCCGGTCGTCCGGATCTGCCGCGAGCTGGACGGCCTGCCGCTGGCCCTCGAACTGGCGGCGGCCCGGCTGCGGGCCCTGAGCCCCGGGCAGGTCGCGGCGCGACTGCACGACCGGCTCCGGCTGCTGGACCGCGGCTCACGCACCGCTCCCGACCGGCACCGCACGCTGCGCGGGCCGCCGCCCATCTGGTGCTCGGCCGAATCGAGCTGGGCGCGGGCCGGATCGCGCACGCCGAGCACTGCCTGCGGACCTCGGTCGACGGCTTCCGCGCCGTGGGCGACCGCTGGGGGACGGCCATGGCGCTGGTCACGCTGGCCGCGCTGCTGGCCGTCACCGGCGCCGCCGACGAGGCCCTCGCGGCGCTGACGGAGGCCGGTGAACGGGACACCGAGATGGGCGGCTCCGGCGAGGCGCCGCTGTCCCTGCTGCTGTCGGGCCGGCTGCGGGCGCGCTGCGGAGAGCCGACCGCGGCCCGGGCCGACCTGGAGCGCGCGCTGGCCGCGGCAGAACGGGCCCAGGACCCGCACCTGCAGGTCGCCGCCCGCTACGCGCTCGGCGAACTCGCCCGGCGCGAAGGGGACTTGGCGGCGGCGCTGCACGGCCAGCAGGAGACGCTGCGGCGCCTGGAGCAGCTGCCCGCGACCGGCCTCGCCGCCCCCGGACGCCTGCACCTGCTCGCCCTGCTGCACACCAGCCTGGCCCGCACCCGGCAGCGGCTCGGCGCGCCGCACGCGGCCGGCCCGCTGCACCGCCGGGCCCTGGAGCTGGCCGCGGACAGCGGCGACCAGCCAGTGCGGGCGGACGTACTGGAAGGGTTCGCCGAGTACTGCCTCGCGCTCGGCGAGGCGGCACGCGGGGCGGCGGCACTGGGCGCGGCGTACGGCCTGCGCGGGACCCACGACGCGGGCGATCCGGAGCTCCGGGCCGTCCTGAACGGCTGCGCCGAGGCCCTCGGGGAGGTCGGCTTCCGGGCCGCCTGGGAACGCGGCCGGGCGCTGTCGCGACCGGAGTCGCTGGCCCTGGAGACGGGCTGACCGACCCCCCGGGGGGGGTGCGTCGGCCGCGCCCCCGGGGGTGGGTGGCGCGGCCGGGCTTGCGATCAGCCGCTGAACGGCGGCTTGGTGGGGGCGCAGACCGTATCGGGGGCGGGCAGCATGCCGTCGATCAGGTAGCGGGTCTCGTGCTCGGCGGCGCAGTCGCTGGGATTGGCCAGCACGGTGTGGCCGTAGCCGTCGACGGTCAGCAGCCGCGCGCGGGCGAGCGAGCGGGCCATCGCGCGGGACCCCTCGTACGGCATGGCCGGGTCCCCGGTGTTGGCGACCACCAGGACCGGCCGGGCGGTCGGGCGGTTCCACGGGCCGTCGTACCGGTCGCGGTCCCGGGCGGGCCAGTCGGCGCAGCGCTCGTCGGCCCAGGCGAAGTACGGGCCGGCCTCGCCGGAGCGGGCCCGGGCGTCCGCGGCCAGGGCGGGGTAGTCGGCCCCGGCGGGCGGGGTGGCGCTGTCCGAGCAGACCACCGCCAGCGGCTGGTCCGGTGACTGGCGGGGGACGGGCGGCAGCGGGGTGCCCGGCGCGGAGGGGGTCTCGGTGGCGGTCCACAACGTCTGGAGCCTGTTGCCGAGCCGGCTCCAGCCGATGGGCAGCTTCGCGACGGGGTTGGTGGCGTACAGGGAGATGATCGTCTCCTCCACGGCCGAGCCGGCGGTGACGGTCGCCCCGTCGACCACGACCGGCCGGGTGCGCAGCCGCTGGAGCAGCTCCCCGTACCTGGCCCGGGTCGCGGCAGCCGTCCCGGCGGAGAAGGCGCAGGTCCGGGGGCCGGCCTGGCCGCACTGGTCGAGGAAGGCGTCCAGGACGCGGGCGGCGGCCACGTCGTTGCCGTTGCGCAGCAGGCCGCCTGTGGTGGTGGCCTGGTCTCCGTGGCCGGTCGACCAGGCCACCGGGTCCGGGGCGCTGTCGAGGACCATGGCGCGCACCCGGCCGGGGAACAGGTTGGCGTAGGTGGCGCCGAGGTAGCTGCCGTACGAGGTGCCCAGGTAGCTGAGCTGCCGGTCGCCGACCGCGCGGCGGAGCAGGTCCATGTCCCGGGCCACGTTCGCGGTGGAGATGTGCGGCAGCAAGGCGGGGTTGCGGGCCGCGCACTGCCGGGCGAGGCGCTGGTAGGCGTCGGCCCAGGCGTTCTGCTGGTCCGTGCCCTCGGGATAGCCGGTGGCCGTGCCCGCCAGCAGGGCCTGCTCGTCCGCCGGGCCGTCGAAGCACTGGACCGGAGCACTGCCACCAGTGCCGCGCGGATCGAAGCTGACGATGTCGAACCGCCGGCGCACCTCCTCGGGGAACCGGCCGAGCATCATGGGCAACGCCACCGTGCCGGCCACGGCCGGGCCGCCGGGGTTGTAGAACAGCGAGCCGATCCGGTGGGCCCGGTCCTGCGCCGGGTGCCGGATGACAGCAAGGTCGATGCCGGCGCCGCGCGGGTCGTGGTGATCCAGCGGGACGCGGGCGGTCGCACACTCGAAGCCGTCCGCGCACGCCGCCCACGCGATTCGCGGCACCGGGACAGGGTCCGGCGCGGCCACCGCGGTCGCCGGGCACACCGCGGCCAGCACCGTGGCCGCGGCGGCACCGGCGACGAGCCGCCAGGAGACTGCCTTCCGCCGGTCCGCGGTGCGGGAGGCCCTGGGCCGGCGCGGTCCTGCGGCCGGGCCGGTGGGAGGGGAGGTGCGAGTCACGCGGGTGCCCTTTCGTCGACGGTCCGGGCAGTCGTGGGCGCTCGTCGGTTGCGGCGCACCGCCCGGCACCTGCGACAGTTCCGCACCACGCCGGCAGACCGCCGGCAGACCGCTGGCAGACCGCTGGCAGCGGCTCAGACGCCGTCCGGCAGGGAGGTGGAAGGCGCACCGCCGATACGGGGCGTGCTCCACGCCAAGCTCTACCCGGCGAAGGAGCGCCGGGTGTGACCCGGCCGTCTCGGTCGCCGTCGCTGCTCGCCGTCTCGGTCGTTGACCAGGGTGGCTTCGTTCCTCCGGTTGCCTCGCGAACGACTCGTTGGAGGCGATGGCGACGCTGCTCTTCTCCTCCCGCTCGGTGAGGACCTGAAACGGCAACTCGGCGCCGTGGCGGTCGAGTTCCATGTAGCCGGGCTCGTCGATGCAGAGCACGTCGACGCGACCGTGGCGGGAGAATACCTCACTCGTGGTCGCCCCAAAATCTATGTGCGCCGGAGTAGACAATGCTCGCGGGTGGGTCTAGCGTTTCTCTCGTAGACAGCAGTCGGCGATACCGGCCAGACACGAACTGGCCGGGGTTGTTGGACAGAGGTTCGCAGTTCGGTCCGGCAGCGGAGTTCCGAAGCCAGGCAAGCGCAGGACGGCGACGGGACTGGCTGCCGGACCGGGCGGCCCGCAGGTATCGGGGGCCGCCACCAGCAGTACCGGTAGTACGCAGTTCAGTGAGTTGAGTACCGGCAGTCGCAAGACAGGCAGGACCTCGGCAAAGGCGCCCAGACTGCGGGCGCGCGTGCCGAGTGAGTGCAGTACCAGCAGTACGAAAAGTGACAGTTCAGTACAGAGGATGAATGGAGGGCGCAAGCGCCATCAGGATCGCCCGGCCCGTGAACACTCGCCCGGGCGGACACCGCAGACCCCAACCCAAGGACGGTGGTTTCCGGTCACGCATACGCGATCCCCGCACACCGCTTTTTTGGGGCAGTGCGGAAGTAACAGGACCGGCCCAGGCCGGTAGATGGTGTTGTTCCCCTTCGGGGCCCTGGAGCCGACACGGCCCCGGGGCCCCTCGACGCGTTCTCCTCGAGAACCAGAGAGGTGCAGTGACTACAACGGCCAGCCCCGACACACCCGACAAGCTCGACGACGACGACTACCCCGCCTACACCATGGGCCGCGCCGCCGAGATGACCGGCACCACCCCCGGCTTCCTTCGAGCCCTCGGCGAGCACCGCCTCATCACCCCCCTGCGCTCCGACGGCGGACACCGCCGCTACTCCCGCTACCAACTGCGCATCGCCATGCGCGCCCGCGACCTCGTCAACCAGGGCACCCCCATCGAAGCCGCCTGCCGCATCGTCATCCTCGAAGACCAACTCGAGGAAGCCCTGCGGATCAACGAACAACTCCGCAGCTCCCAGCGCGCTCAGGAGCCGGCGGACAACTGACCTGCAATCCGCCCTGCAGCCGCAGGCGAAGCCGGGGCGGCCCGCGCTCGGGCCGCCCCTTCGCCGTTCCCGCCCGCCGCCTACGGCTCCGTCCACCCGCACGCCCCCACCCCGGGAGCCGAGCAGGTGCCGGATCGGTGCGGCCGGTCCGCGCTGGAACAGGTCCTCGCTCCGGGCGGCGCCGGCCGGGACGGCGGCCAGCATCTCGGCGACGGCCGGGTTCTCCTCGGCGGCCAACCGCAGGTCCGCCACCGCCGCGCGCACCCCGGCCGCCGCGCCGACCAGGACCACCAGCGGCCGCAGGAAGGACCGCCGGCGCCGCTCCCACGCGCGCCCCGCCCCGGTCCTCACCCGCCTGCTCCCAGACCCGGGCGCAGGCCGGACGTGATGGGCGGAGACGTCAACGAAGCGCTGCAGCAGGTGCGCGACACGGTCGCACGGGTCCCCGGCTCGGCGGTCAGGCCCTTCCGGCAGTGGGTGGCGGAGAACGCCATAGCCTTCCGCCAGTTTTCGCGAACTCGCGGGGCTCAAGGCCCTGTTCTCCCGAAGCTGCGGCGAAGTGACAAGTAGCTCTGCGTAGCGGATCCGGGCAAACACGCCGACCGCGACAAAGCCACCATCGCGCGGGAACCGCGCACGTTGTCGCCGGCCTGTTCGACTGGGCTAACCGGGATCGGGTTCGTCGTGGATGGTCAGTGCTCCGGCGAGGTCGAGTTCGGCGACGGTGCCATGGGCCCCGGCGCGGACGAGCAGCACTGCGCCGAGCGCGGTGCTCCAGAACGTCCTGGCTTCCACGTTGAGCGGTCGACGGGTCCTCCAGCCGCGACTGTCGATGAGCTGGCTCACGAAACGCTCGGATTGCCGGAACAGCAACTGGAGGTGCTGGTCGACCACGGAGGCGAGTTCGGGCTTGGAGATCCCGGCGGCGAGCGCTCGCGTGACTGACGGGAGCGAGGGCATGGCCAGTACGGCGCGGGCGATGTTGCGCCGAAATGTCGCCGCATCGGGGGCTTGGCGACCGATGCGTTCGATCCGTCGGGCGTCGTGCAGCAAGCCGAGAAAGGCGGCGTGCACGAGGAGGGAGTCCTTGGAGCCGAAGTGGTAGGTGACCTGATTGGGGAAGACGCCTGCCGCGTTCGCGATCTCCGCGACGCTCACTTCAGCGCCGGGCCGTTCCTTGCAGAGCCGTGCAGTTGCCTCGATCAGCCGACGCCTCGTCGCGCGACCGCGGTCACGCGACCGGGCCGACGTCGATCGGTCTTCGGTTCGCTTCTTCTCCACAACGAAATTGTATGTGATACAACAGGGCCGTTCGCTTGTATCGCATACAAGAAAGGTTGAGGGGCATGCACCGGACTGAAGTCGTCGTGACCGGACTCGGCGCGATCACACCACTCGGGGCAGACGTGGCGTCCACCTGGGAGGCCCTGCTTGCCGGCGAATCGGGCATCCGCGGGTGCGTCCTGCCCGGCCACCAGGACGTCCGTCTTCCCGACACCGTCGCGGGGACGATGGCGATCGACCCCGCCGAGTTGCTGCTGCCGGTAAAGGCCAGGCGGCTCGACCGCTCGCAGCAGGCGGCCCTCATCGCGGCGGCCGAAGCCTGGGCCGACGCCGGCGCCCCAGGGGTGGACCCGGACCGGCTCGCCTCGGCGATCGGCACGGGCATCGGCGGGATAGGGACGCTGCTGAAGGAGGACGACGTACTGGAAGCGGCCGGGACCCGGCGCGTCTCGCCACGCACGGTCCCGATGCTCATGCCCAATGCGGCAGCAGCGCTGATCAGCATCGAATACGGCGCACGGGCCGGGGTCTACACGCCGGTCTCGGCGTGCTCTTCCGGTGCCGAGGCGATCGCTCTGGGGGCCAGGCTCATCCGTGCCGGCGAGGCGGACGTGGTCATCGCGGGCGGGACCGAGGCCGCGACCACCCCGATCACCGTCGCCGGCTTCGCCCAGGCACAAGCACTGTCGAGGCACACCGCCGAACCCGCCTCCGCGTCACGGCCGTTCGCCGCGGACCGCAGCGGATTCGTCCTCAGCGAGGGCGCCGCCGTCATGGTGCTCGAAAGCGCCGAGCATGCCAGGGCCCGAGGCGCGCGCGTCCACGCGGTGCTCGCGGGCGCCGGCATCGCCGCCGACGCCCACCACATCACGGCGCCCGCTCCCGACGGCTCCGGTCAGATCTCCGCCATGCGCAAGGCCCTCGCGCAAGCCGGTCTGGCTCCTGAGCGGATCAGCCACATCAACGCCCACGCCACCGGAACTCCGGTCGGCGACGTCGCCGAGGCACGCGCGATCAGGGAGGTCTTCGGCCACGCCACCGTGACAGCCCCCAAGGCCGCGCTCGGTCATCTCTTCGGCGCAGCCGGCGCGATCGAAGCACTCATCGCCGTCCTCAGTGTGGAGCACGGTGTCATCCCACCGACCCGCAACCTCACCGAGGCCGGCGTCGATCCCGACATCGATCTCGATGTCGTCGCAGAGCGACGAGACGTCCCCCAGGAGGCCGTGCTCAGCAACTCCTTCGGCTTCGGTGGGCAGAACGTTTCGCTCATCGTCACCGGCACGCGGCACCACGCGTCCCGTACGGCCTCGACGACACCATGACCGACGCGAACGCGCCGTTGAACCGGCGACACGGCGAAACAGCGACCGTCAGCGGCCGCCGCTCGGGACGCCTGTCCGTGGCGGGACCGATCGCCATGCGGCCGGGCTCGCGCACCAGGCTGGGCCACCGCCTGCGCACCCACCCCGCGGGCGGGGGTCAGCGCCGCAGAACGGGCGAGCGCGACCTCATCGCCCTGGTCGACGGTGGCCACCACCTCGTCAAGGCGCCAATCGTGCTGGTCCGGGACCGTCTGATCACCCACGTCTCCCACACCATGCGCGAGTTGATCGACCAGCGCGCCTGGCTGAGGGCGTTCCTGACCCGCGGCCGGGCCGGCATCATGCGGGTCTGACGGAGCACGAGGCCGACGAGTACGAGTGGGTACCGGTGAGCTGCCAGCGGCTGGATCAAGCTAGGGCTCGTTCAGGTAGGTGAGGACGGCGCGGACGCGGCGGTTGGTGTCGTCATCGTCGGAGATGCCCAGCTTGCCGAACAAGGAGGTGGTGTACTTGCTGATGGCGCTCTCGCTGAGAAAGAGCCGGCGGCCGATGGCCTGGTTGGACAGCCCCTCGGCCATCAGGGCCAGCACGGAGTACTCGCGTTCGGTGAGCCGCTTGAGTCCCCGGTTCGGGGAACTGTTGGTCAGCAGTTTCGCGATGACAGCCGGGTCCATGGCGGTCCCGCCGCCCGCGACGCGTTCCAGGGCGCCGATGAACTGGTCGGCCTCGAACACGCTCTCCTTGAGGAGGTAGCCGACGCCGCCGGAGCCGTCGGCCAGGAGCTCGCGGGCGTACAACTGCTCGACGTGCTGGGAGAGGATGAGGACCGGCAGACCGGGCATCTCGCTGCGGGCGGCGAGGGCCGCCCGCAGGCCCTCGTCCGACTGGTCCGGTGGCATGCGGACGTCGATGACGGACACATCCGGGCGCCACGTCCGCAGCGCGTCGAGCGTTTCGGGTCCGGTGGTCGCTGTCGCCACCACCTGGTGCCCGTACGCCTCGATCAGGCGGACCATCCCGTCGCGCAGGAGGTAGAGGTCTTCGGCTACAACGATTCGCATGGCAGCGCCATCCTGACACAGGTCGGGCCGCCCGGTGGGCTGGTGATCTCCAGGGTGCCGTCGAAGACCGCGAGGCGGCGGCGCAGACCGGCGAGCCCGCCGCCGGGTCGCTCGTCGGCCCCGCCCCGGCCGTCGTCCTCAACCTCGACGACGAGGTCGTCCTCGTCCCTGGCGAGGCAGACGCGCGCCCGCGACGCGTGGGAATGCCGGACCGCGTTGGTCAGCAGCTCGGCGACGCCGAAGTAGACGGCCGACTCGATCGGCGCATCCAGGGTCAGCCGGGCGTCAGCGCTGACGGCCACGTCGAGCGGGATGTCCAGAGCGAGGGCGCGCACTGCGTCGACGAGCCCGCGCTCGTTCAGCACGGGTGGACTGATCCCACGGATCAGCTCGCGGAGCTCGGCCAGCGAGGCGGTGGCGCCGACCCGCGCGTCCCGCATCAGTGCCTTGGCCCGTTCCGGGTCGGTCTCCATCAGCTTCTCCGCGGTCGCCAGGGAGAGCCCGAGTGCAACCAGGCGGGCCTGCGCCCCGTCGTGCAGGTCCCTTTCGATCCGGCGGATCTCGGCAGCCTGCGCGATCGTCGAGTCCGCGCGCTGGGCGGTCAACTCGTCCACCCGGTCCGCCAGCACCATCGCGGGCGACGGACGCAGGAAGCGGACGGCCACCGGCTCGACGAGCCGCCAGGCGTACGGGGCGGAGGCGACAGCCCCGACCAGGCCGAGCGCCCCGACGAGGCGCGTGGCGAGCCCCGGCCGGCCGAGCCCGAGGACCGCCGCGGCCACCCCGGCCGGCGGTAGGGCGGCGACCACGCCAGCGGTGAGCGGCACGATCCCCGTGAACCGCAGGTCGCGCCAGGTGGCGGGGTCTTTCCACCGGAGCCGCCACTTCTGATCCAGGAGGGCGTCCCGGCGGGTGCGCTCGTAGGAGAAGCCGTTCCACCAGTACCCGGTGGACATCCGCGTCACCACTCCGGCCTGCCGGTATCCGGCGGGGATGACGGTGGCGCTCCACCTCGCGACGAGGAAGCGGACCATCCGGCAGACCGGGCGGGACAACGCGAGCGTCCCCGCACACACCAGCACGAGCGGCGCTACCCACGACCACGGGTTTCCCGCCCCCCACCAGATCCCCAGCGCCACGGCGGCGGCCCACACGGCCGGGACCAGCATGCCGACGACCGCGACGACGCATCCCCGCACGAAACCCACGCCGACGCGCGCCACCCACGAACCCAGCTGCCTCATGACCCATCCTTCGCTTGCCGTTCGGTGCTCCCACTGTGCACCGCGCGGAGCCCGCTACTTCCCTGTTCAGGCAGGGAGTGGGGCTACCCCCACCCGCCTGTGTGTCCAGACGGATACCGCGTCAGCCAAGCACTTCATAGCGTCGTGAGCATGGAAACCAGCGCGCACTCCACGGCCGAGGCAGCACTCCTCAACACCCCCCGCACCCAAGGGGCCTTCGGCACAGCGAAGAGCAGCATCAAGGTTTACGGCGCACTGAGCGCCGCCGCCCTCTTCGCGGTCATCGCGGTATCGGTCAGCGGACACACGGTGAACACGTTCATGTGGGTCCGGGCAGTCCTGCTGCCCGTAGTCGCCGTGCTGGTCCACCGGATGACCGGATCCGCTTCCCGGGGATCTCGACGGGCCTTCGAGCGCGTGAGGGCTCTCACCGTCATCATGCCGATCGCGATCATCGGCGTCGACCTGATCCCCGGTGTCTGTCCGCCGTGGTACGCCGTGATGCAGGTCGTCTGCATGCTGCCCGTCATCCGAGTCGCGTTCCTGACCCGTGGCTCCGCACTGCGCGCCGCCTTCCCCCGGGGGCGCTGATCGGGCGTCGGGCGCCGCTCCGTGCAGCCTCACCCAGGGACCCGCGGGCCACTCGGGCCGCATCCTTCCAGGGCCTGTAGCACGGCGCGCCGGTCCGGGTTCGCCACCGTATCCCGTCGATCAGCTGCCGACGGGCCCGGGTCCGCGACCGGCCCGGCTTCCTGCCCACCGACAGCAACGTCTCCAGCCGCTCCCACCGGCCGTTCGTCGGATCACGACGCCCCACGGACCGTGGTCATCCACGACCTTCGGACCGTGCTGCTGTGCGGCCTGTGCGCGCCGCTGCTGGACCGGCTCGCCTGCGCGACGCCCGGACAGAAAAGGAACGATCGTTCTTGACTAACTGTTCCTAAATTGAATACGGTCCTCCCATGGGACGACCGAGAGGATTCGATGAGGCCGACGTGGTCCGGTCGGCGGCGAAGCTGTTCGCCGTCCGGACCTATGACGGCACATCCGTGGACGACCTGGTCTCACACCTCGGTGTGCACCGGAACAGCCTGTACAAGACGTTCGGGAGCAAACGCGGGCTCTACCTGACCGCGCTGAAGTGGATGGTGGACCATCAAGTCGCCGGGCTGGCCGCACGGATCGCCGAAACGGCCGGCCGCGCGGAGGGGACGCAGCAGGTCCTCGCTGACGCGGTCACCGGAACGGACCTCGACCTGCTCCTGCTGGCGGCAGTCGAACGGGCACCGGTGGACGCCGAGGTGGCACGACTGGTCGGCGAGGCGTTCGCCGCCCTGGACCGCGCGGTCGCCACAGCGGCCCCCGCGGGCGGGGACGACGACGCCCCCACCCTCCCCCCGGCGGCCACCGCCCTGCTCATCGGGCTGCGCACCCGGTCCAGGTCCGGGACGGCCGACGGGGACGACATCCGCGCCGGCGCCGCTCTCGCGCAGCACCTCGGCCGCTCCTGAGACACCCACCCACTGCAAAGGACACACCATGGCACATGTCAGCGTCGACGGCGGCAACCTGATCGTGGAGATCGAGGGACTGGACAAACTCTGGGCGCTCAAGAGCCGCCTGACCATTCCGCTGGCACACGTGCGCGGCGCCACCGAGGACCCCGGGATCGCCAAGGAGCCCAAGGGGCTCCGGGCGCCCGGCACCCACGTTCCGGGCGTCGTGACCGCCGGCACCTTCCACGTCGACGGCGAACGGATCTTCTGGGACGTCCGCGACCCGGCGAAGGCGGTGGTCATCCAACTGGCCGACGAGCGGTACGCCCGCCTCGTGATCCAGGTCAGCGACCCGCGGGCGACGGTGGCGCTCGTCGAGCACGCCCTGACGAGCTGACTGGCGCCCGCGCGCGGCTTCACGCCGATGCCCGCGGTGACGGGCATCGGCGGCCACGAGGAAACAACGGAGGGGACCATGACAGCTGAGGCAGTACGCATCAGCAGCAACGACTGTTCACTGGCCGGGACGTTCACCGAGGCAGCCGACTCCGTCGCCGCCGCGCTGTTGATCCCGGGATCCGGCAAGGTGAACCGCGATTCGGACGTACGGCTGCCCGGTGGGCCGATGCTCAGGACCGGGGTCACCCGTGCCGTTGCGGACACCCTGGCCGAGGCCCGGGTGTCGACACTGCGCTACGACAAACGCGGCGTCGGAGGCAGCGGCGGGGACTTCCTGCGAAGCGGGATGGGCGACGGGCTCGCCGATGCCCAGGCGGCGCTCGCCTGGCTCGCCGACCGGGCCGCCGGACTGCCCCTCCTGGTCATCGGACACAGCGAGGGCGCCTGGTACGCGGCACGGCTCGCCGCCGACGACCAAGTGGCCGGAGCGGTCCTGCTCTCCGCCGCCGCACGCCCCGGTGCCGACGTCCTCGTCTGGCAGGCGGAGCAGCTGGCCACCAGGCTGCCACTGCCGGTCACACTCCTCCTGCGGGTGATGCGCACGGACGTCCACCGCCTCCAGCGTAGGAACCTTGAGAGGATCACCGCCTCCGACGGCGCCGAGCTGCGCCTCCAGGGACAACGGGTGAACGCACTGTGGACGCGTGACTTCATCGCCCACGATCCCGTGCCGGACCTCGCCCGGATCACGGTTCCGCTCCTCGCGGTCACGGGCGGCGCCGATCTGCAGGTCCCACCGGGGGACGTGGACGCCATCGGCCGCCTGGTACCCGGTCCCTTCGAAGGGCACGTCCTGGCCGACCTCAGCCACCTCTTCCGCCCGGACCCGCGATCCTTGGGCCCCAAGGGCTACCGGCGCGCGGTCCGGCAGCCGGTGAGCGCCCACGTCCTGGACCTGATCGGCGGATGGGTCGAACGCCACTGGGGCACCGCACCCGGTGGAGGCACCCCTGACGGATCGCCCTCCGCGATGGCGGGAGACCGGTGAGCGGTGCCGGCCCGATCGCGAAGCATCGGCCGGCCGGTCCGGTTCCGCACGGCCCCGCGCTGTCCCGTTGCGGTTCAGCCCAGGGCGCAGGCGAGCCGCGCCGCGTCGCGAGGTCCTCCCGGGCACGGTGGTCGGCTCCAGGCAGACAGGCGGCGACGGCCTGCTCCTGACGGTTCTTCCGCTCGCGCTGGTGGGTGTCCCGTTCCCACGCGCCGGGCGATGACGAGGGGCGGTGAACGCCCACTCGGCCCGGCCTGGGCTCGACGGTGACCTCCGACACGGACACCGAGCCGCCGGTCCGGACGCAGGTGTGCGCCGACAAGGCGATCCTCGACGAGGGCTTGGCTGCGTTCACCGCCCGTCTGTGCGTGCAGAGAATAATTCGAGTTCGCGGCCGGGCAATTGAAATTTCAGAGAACCTGTAACTTCTGCCCGTAAGGCTCCCGTCTGCAACTGGCAGCACCGGGTGCTGTATCGAAGGAGTGATTCGTGAGTTCTCAGGTGAAGGCATACGGGTTCGGTATGCCGTGGGAATCGCTGTACGGTTACAGTCAGGCCATTCAGGTAGGTGAAACCGTCTATGTGTCAGGTCAGTTGTCCCATGACCGGAATGGAGACTTCGTAGGTGCTGGCGACTTCGAACTGCAGGTTCGAACCACGCTGGAGAACCTTGACCTGGTCCTGAGAAAGTTCGGAGCTGAACGGAGCCAGATCGTGGAAACCACGGTACTGGTGAGGAATCTGCGGGAGAACTTCGAAGCGGCAGCACGCCTTCATGCCGGGTACTTCGGGGAGCACCGGCCGACCAGCACGGTCATGGGCATATCGGACTTGGCGTTGCCCGACCAGCTCGTGGAAATCGGTGCCCTTGTGCGTCTTGATGTGAAGCCCTAAAGGTTGTCCCGTAACTGCCGCCTTGCTTCCGCCTTGGTCACGGCAGGGGTGGGGTGATCTCGGCGAGTGATCCGATGTGGATCGAGCCGTTCTCGGGGTCGCACGAGTCGCAGTTCCGCAAGCTGGTCGCACTGGTCCGCCGTCACGGCGGTGACATCCAGCGCGGCCGGCCGTGGCGGCTCTGCCTGGAGGACCGGGTGCTGCTGGTTGCCACGTACTGGCGGACCCATCTGACGTTGCGGCAGGTCGCGCCGTTGTTCGGCATCTCGAAGTCAGCCGCGGACCGAGGGCTGGAGCACCTTGCACCGCTGCTGGCGATCTCGCCCGCGCGGCGGCCGCGGCAGGACATCGTGCTGATCGGTCCCGTACCGGCCGGCGACCCCACCATGGCCGCTGGCGCGACGCCGTCATCGTCCCGCGCGAAGTCACCGGCCCACCGATCCCAGTGCTGGCGTGGTGTGGGCGGTGGAGGCATCGCGCGAAGGGCGGTGGCGAGGGGAGGTGGGGTGTGGCGGGTTCGGACCCGTGGCTCAGGTCTCCGGCGACGGCCGAGCTGCTGACCCTCATAGACGGCTGCCTCACCGAGACCGGCCTGACCATCAGGCTGGCCTGAGTAACCCCGCGATTTCACGAGTTCAACCTCAGTGACCGCGGCTCGCCCTCCACAATAACCGGTGGGGTGTACTAGCAGTACACCCCACTAGTGCGTATCATGCGTTCATGCCCCTTCCTCGTTTCGACCGCCTGCCCGCAGAACGCCGGGAGCACATCCTGGGAGTCGCGCGTCGGCACTTCGCCGAGCACGGCGCCGAAGGCGCCTCCTACAACAAGATCATCGAGGCGGCAGAAGTCTCCAAGACCGCCGCCTACCACTACTTCGACGGCCGGGAGGACCTGCTCACCGCGGTCCTCGACGGAGTCCTCGACCGACTGCTGGACGCCCTCGGACCCTGGGACCCGGCCCGCGACGAGGAGGACTTCGGCGCCCGGTTCACCGCTGGATCCGCCGCCCTCGCCGCCCATCTGAGGGACCACCCCGAGGACCTGGCCCTCGCCGACGCTGCCATCGGGCGCAGCGACGGAAGCCTGTGGCTCGACTGGTTCGGCGCCCTGGTCACGGACGGCCGTCGGCTCGGGATGATCCGTACCGATGTGGACCACGCACTGATGGTGTCGGCGACCGCCGCCGTCGTCCGGGCCGCGGACGCCTGGGCCGTGGCCCTGATGACGAGCGGATCCCTCGAAGGCCTCCCGGAGGGTGCCCCCCCGGACCAGCTGTGGACCCTCCTGCGCGGCCTGTGGGGTGCAGCGGTGACCGCGGCCCCCGGACAGGAGCCGAACGATGCGCACTGACCTGAGGATCTCCTGGGAGATACCGGCCACCCCATCCGGCCTCGCCGGCCGCCTGGAACGGTTCATGGGCCCGGGCAAGTCCCGCTCCGAGTCCGCGGTGGAGACCATCGGCCTCCTCGGCTGTGCCCTGCTGCTGGCCGCCGGACTGTGGAGCTCGGGAGCCGCACGCGACTGGTCGACAGGGCAACTCGTCGTGGTCGCCCTGGCCGGGCTCGACCTGATCGGCGGGGTCCTGACCAACGCCACCAACGCCGCGAAGCGTTGGTACCACCGGGCCGACCCGGCGGCGCGGCGCGCCCGGCTGCTGTTCGTCTCGGCGCACCTGATCCACCTCGCCGCGATGGGGCTGTACGTCCTCTCCGGCGACCTCGCCTGGACCTCGGCGAATGCCGCGCTGCTCCTCGGCGGGGCGGTGGCGGTGGAGTTCGCGCCCGTCCACCTCAGGCGGCCCGTGGCGATGGCGGTGTTGATGGCAGCCGTCCTGGTCAACCTGTTCTGGCTGCCGGTGCCGGCCGCGCTTGCCTGGTTTGCACCACTGTTCTTCCTCAAGCTGCTCGTCTGCCACCTCGTGCCCGAGGCGCCCCTGGAGCGGGGTCGGGATGTCTGAGGACCTCGCTGCCGCAGCCTCCCGCCGGATCGACACCGACCCCGACCCGGCCGCCTGCGCCGATCTGCTGGCCGCCGCGTTCGCCCGGGAGCCGGCCGTCTCCTGGATCTGCGGCGGCGCGCACTCCGCCCGCGCTCGCTGGTTCCGCGCCACCCTGCGCACCCACGCCGGCCTCGCCGGGGCCCGCCGTACGGCTCTGGTGGACACCGACGGACGGCTCCTGGCGGCAGCCGTCCTGACCCCGCCGGGCGCGACCCCGTCCGCCGGCGCCCGCGCGCTCTGGGCGGCCAGGACCCTGCTGAGCAGTGGGCCGTACGCCCTCGGCCGGACCCTGCGTTATCTGGACGCCACCGAGGGCGGGGCCCCCGCGGGGGCCTGGACCCTGGAGTTCGTCGGAGTCCGCCCGGACCTCACCGGCCGTGGAGCGGGCCGCACCCTCCTGGACCACGTCCTGACGACGACGCCGGGAGCAGTCCACCTGACCACGGCGGACCCGGCGAATGTCCCCCTTTACCGCCACTTCGACTTCACCATGCTCGGCGAGACCCCGCTGGGACCGCTGACCGTCACGTCGATGGTCCGCGTACCGAGCTAGGTGTACTGACCGCGGAGGTTGGTGCCAGGGCTCACGACGTGGTGATCTTGAAGTGAGTGAGGGCCTTCTGGCTCGGTGTGGATTGCGACATCTGCACCTACGGCCAGAAAGGCCCTCATGCCACATGGACGAGGGCGTGGGCGAGGTCGGAGCCGTCGAGCATGGCGAGATCGGCGCCCAGCCCGACCGGCCGCGGCTCGGGGCCCCGTCCGGCATTCCCCGTCCCGTATTCCCCGTCCCGCCTCCCCGGTGGACATGACATACCCCACAGGAAAAATGTACAAGTTTCAACATGTTTCCCGGTAGCGTCGTTCTTGCCCCACCACAGCGGGGCGCCGCCCGGGGCCATCACCCCACGGCTCCGGGCCGATCAAGGAGGAAAGATCATGAAGAGCGATGACCACGGCCACCGGTGCCGCTACGACGGCCACCGGTTCTACCGGTGGGACAACGGCTGGCAGATCATCCAGGTCATCAACGTGTACGGGTTCAACCCGCACGTCTTCCGCTGACCTGCGACGACTCGGGGCGGGGGAGCGCGCCCAGTTCGGTGCCGGCACACCGCGGCTCCCAGTCGCCCTCTCGCGCCGCCGCCCGGCCGGACACCGGCGTCCGGCCGGGCGGCGGCACCCACGGCCGGGGCGCTCGCATCCGCCGTTCAGAGGGACGCCACCCACACCGGGAGTCATGCCGTGAACGGCTGTGCAGATCAAATGCTCGACATGGAACTCCGGCTCCCCCCGGGAGAACCGGTCACATTGCCGACCCTCCTGTCCTACCGCTCCCACGACCCGCTCGCCGTACGCGTCGTCTTCCACACCGACGAGGACGGCCAGGTCCCCTGGGTCTTCGCCCGCGACCTGTTGGCGCAGGGCCTGCGCCGGCCCAGCGGGCAAGGGGACGTACAGGTCTGGCCGGGAGCAGTCGGAGCGCTCGGCCATGAGGAGGTGCTGAACCTCGCCCTCTCCTCGCGGGAGGGAACCGCCTGGCTCCGGGCCCCGCTCCACGTGGTGGCCGAGTGGCTGGAGCGCACCTACCGGCTGGTACCCGCCGGCCGGGAAGCCGACGGACACGACCTGGACGCCGAACTGTCGCGGCTGCTGCCGGGTACTGCCTGAGGCCCCGGCCCTGGCCGCTTCCCTCCAGCGGCCCGCCCGACCCCGGCGGGGCACACCGCCGCAACACGGGGCACACCGCCGCAACAAGTGAGCAGCAGACGGAGTAGGAGGACAGAGATGAGAGCCCCGGCCTTCGTGCCGCGTCCGGCCGCCATCGTCCGGTGGCGGGAGGCACCAAGCCGCGCCCTGCGGCTGCCGCGCGCGCCCTGGTTGTCGCTCCCGGAATGGTCGACCACCGCCCTCACCCGCAGTGTCAAGGGACTCATGGCGGCCCTCCTCGCCTGGCAGACCGCGTCGTGGTGGCTCCCCGGGCAACAGCAGTACCTCGCCGTGGCCACCGCCCTGGCCATGGTCAACGCCCCGACCATCTACCGATCGGTGACGCAGGCGCTGCGCAGCGTAGCCGCCCGGGCCGCGGGGCTGTCACTGGCCGTGGTCGTCGTGTGGCTGCTCGGCCCGGCCGCGGGAAGCATCGCCGCGATCCCGGCCATCGCACTGGTCGCCGGAGGCCGCCGGGGCTCCGACAGCCGCCTGCAGATCGCCTCGACGGCGACGCTCACCCTGGCGGCGGCGACGGCCTTCCCCGTGGGCCACGTCATCACCCTGACCCTGGCCGCCCTCACCGGCGCGGCCGCCGGCATCGCGGTCAACGCCCTCATCCTTCCGCCCGTACACCTCGGCGCCTCCGACGCCTCGGTACGCGAACTCGCCGCGGCCATGGGAGAACTGCTCGGCGACATGGGCCGCGGACTGCGTGAACGGCAGCACACCGACCGCGCCCACCTGTGGCTCGAGCGGGGCAGACACCTCGACGACCTGGTACTCCAGGCGGAGGAGGACCTACGCCAGAGCCAGGAGAGCCTGCGCTGGAACACGCGGTGCATCGTCCACGGACAACAGGAGCCGACGGACCACAGCAAGGCGCTGCGCGCCCTGCACCGGGTCTCCTTCCAGGTCCGGGGCATCGCACGGACACTGGCCGACGCCGTCGACGACCGGCCCACCGGCCACCACCTGAACCGACTCTTCCTCGACCGGTACGCGGCGACCCTGGAAACGGCGGAACGGGCGATGGAGTCGTTCGCCGCCCCCGGGCATGCCGCCGGCCCTGGTCTCGACAGCTTCTGCGGGCCGCTGCGCCGCGCGATCGACGACGCCACGACCTGGCACAGGACGATGACCGAAGAGATCACGCACGGCACGCTGGCCGAACCGGGCGCCTGGCACGTCTACGGATCGCTGATCACCGACATCGAACGCCTGCTCGTCGACCTGGAACGCGCGAACCGACCCGCCCCGACCATGCCCGGGCCCCGCCCCTCGTGAAGCGCCCGGCTCGAATTCGTTCGAGCTCGCCCTGGTCCATCACGACTACTTCACTTCATCGACTTCGTTCCATCACTTGACGCTCGAATTCGCGGCCAATACGGTGGTTCGTGTTGGTTGAAGTTTCAACATTGCTTTTCGGTCGACGTCTGGCAGTTCTGACCCGCCGCCCACGCCGACCGCCCACGCCGGCCGGTGTGGGCGCGGCCCGGGAAGCCGGCCGCACCGCCGCCCTCCGCCAGGTCGGCAACCGGCCCGTCGGCATCCGGCCGCTGAGCGGGGGACGGAGATCGGCGCGCCGTGCCCCTCCCATAGACTCTCCGGCGATCTTGGCAGACCGAGAAGCAGGGGGACGACAATTGACCGGCGGGCGTGAGCGTTGGCTCAGCGACAGGCTGACCGTGAGGTCGTTCCGCAATCCCAAGAACGTGGCGAAGGCGGTCTTCCACCCGGCGTGGGTGCCCGAGTCGGTCGATCCCGCCGTGGATTCCCTCAAACGCGTCCGAGTCATCTGCGGCGTGGTCGCGGCGATCGGTGTCTACAGCTTCGTGGAGGGCGGTTTCTCCTTCGACGGGATGCTGGAGAAGGTGCTGACGGCGAGTCTCGTCCTCCTGCTGATCACGCCGCTGACGGTCGGTGTGATGCTCTACGTGTGGCGGCGTACCGGAACCGTCCGCCAGCTGCGCACCCCGCTGGTGAACTCGCTCAAACTGCTGCTGCTGTTCATCGGTTCGGTCGTGGTGATGGTGCTGACGTGGACGCTGGCGAACGGCGCTTCCCCGCTCCGTATGCTGCTGTGCCTCATGGCGGCGCTCTGGCTCACCTGGTTCGTGGGCGCCGGGGGTCTTTGCGTGTCCGACAACTTCTTCGGCACCGCAGGAGTGCACCGCTGTCTGCCGCCCCTGCTCGCCACCGTGACGACGTGGCTGATGGCTGTCCCGGACCTGCTCTCCGGTGACCTGCACGGCCTCGGCCTCGCTCTGGGCGTCGTCTTCATCCTGGGCGCGCCGGTGACGGTCACGGGGATAGCCCTGCTGGAGATGAACCGCCTTCGGCGCCGGTACGGAATTCGGCTGGGCACGCATCCGGCGATCCTGCCCCTGCACGGACACGTGCCTCCGGACGGCAATCCCGTCGGCAACCCCTACCCGCCGGCTCCGTAGCTCCGTACGGCGCCGGTCAGGGCGGCCCCTCGTGTCCGCTCATGTGTGGCGGTCGCCCGCTTCACCCGAGGCCGGCCGACGCGTCACCCGGAAGTTCGGCGGGCAGGTAGTCGTGGCCGAACCGGCCCGGCACTGCCCGGGCGAGCGCCCGGACCAGCGAGGCGGGCGGTGCGACGAAGACCACGGGGTAGTCGCGCTCGCCCCGCTCCGGCCGGACCGGCCAGGCCAGCCGTTCCCGACTGAGGTCGAACTGCGCGTCCACCCCCTCGCGGTTGCCCCGGGCGTCCAGGCGGGACCAGCGGCCGTCCAGGTGCACGGCGTTGAGGGCGTGCAGCACGAATCCGCCCTCGCCGTCCTCCAGTCGTTGGTAGCACAGGCCGGTCGGCACGCCCTGCGCCCGTAGCAGTGCGGCCAGCAGGAGGGACTTGCCGTGGCAGATCGCATTGCGCACGGCCAGCACCTCGGAGGCGCGGAACGCCCCGCTGTACGAGCCGGCGTCCGCGGAGTGCGCCACCTGGTCGCGGACGTAGTGGAACGCCGCCTCCGGCGTGGCCAGCCCGGCGGCCGCCCGCCGCAGCTCCGGGTGCGTGTGGTCGATCACTTCGTCCGCCGTGAGGTAGGCGGCGAGGTCGTCGGTCTCCGGTTGCAGAATCATGCCGTCCACGGTGCCGCGCGCGCCGTCCACCGCGCGCGGAATTCCACCCCCTGGACAGGGCTCCGACCCCGCCGCGTCCTGCGACGGCTTCGCACCGTGCCCGGCTGCCGTCGTGCCGGCCGGTGTGGTGGCGGTCTCACTGGCGGCCGCCCGGTGTTGACTCAGCGTGGTTGCGGTGGGCCGGTCGGTGATGTTGCCGGGGCCTGTGGGGTGAGTGCGCTCACACGGGAATGCGGTGTACGACGACGGATAGTGGTGTCCGTTTTGCGCCATTTTGAGACTATTTGGCGAGTGGTCGGGGAGTGTTTGCGCAGGCCGCGAGGGGTCGGCGGGGGCCGCCGCGCTCCGGGCGTCCACTCCTCGGATCAACCGCCGTTCACCCATGGCTGCGACGGGGGGTCGTAGCGAGGGGGTCTTGTCGGTGACCGGCCCCGCCTGGCAACAATTGCTGCATCAAGCCACACCGGCACCTGTCCCGCCGGTGAACGGCC
>NZ_JBSFKF010000032.1:0-99906 GCF_053598415.1 Kitasatospora sp. NPDC001132
GTCTCTCGGCCGACCGGGCCGGTCGGCCGAGAGACCGCGCCCCGCCCTCCGGTGCGGGGAGGGCGGGGCCGGTGCGAGGAGTCGGGGCTCAGCCCTTGACCTCGACCTGGGTCCAGGCCGGGTTGCCGAAGGAGTCGAACTTCACGTTCTGCACCTTGGTCGAGTAGCCCGAGTTGGTGCGGTAGTACCAGAGCGGGATGGCCGGCATCCCGCTCGGCAGCACCGCTTCGGCCCGCTGGTAGCCCGTCACCGTGTCCGCGACGCTGGCGGCCTCGTCGGCCTGGGTGGCCGCCTCGTCGAACTGCGGGCTGCTGTAGCCGAAGTCGTTGGACGCGGCGCCGGTGCGGTACACGTCGGCCAGGAAGTTGGCGTTCAGCGGGTAGTCCTGCACCCAGCCGGTGCGGAAGGCGCCGTTGACGGTGTGCCCGGTGATCGCGGCCCGCGCGGTCTTGAAGTCGGGCTTCGGGTCGCCCAGGCAGTCGACCCCGGTGCTCTGCCGGATCGAGTTGCAGACCGCGTCCACCCACTCCTTGTGGCCGCCGTCCGCGTTGTAGGTGATCATCAGCTTGTTGCCGGGGACGCCGCCGCCCTCCTGGATCAGCTGCTTGGCCCTGGCCGCGTCGAAGGTGCAGAAGTCGCCGCAGGTACCGGACTTGTAGCCCTCGACGCCCTCGGCCACCCAGGCGGTGGCGGGCTTGCGGGAGCCCTGGAGCACCGTCTTGGTGATGGTGGCGCGGTCGATCGCCATCGACAGGCCCTGGCGCACCTTGGCCTTCTCCGGCGCGGCCCAGTCGGCCTGGTAGAGCGTGAAGCCGATGTTCTGGATGGCGCCCTGCGGCTCGTCCACCGCGCGGTCGCCGAGGTCGCTCCTGTACGTGGCCAGCGCGGACGGCGGCACCTGGTCCATCACGTCCAGGTTGTTGGACTGGAGGTCGGCGTAGGCGGCCTCGGACGTGGTGTACATCTTGAAGACGATGCCGCCGTTCTTCGGCTTGTCCACGCCCTGATAGTCGGGGAAGGCCTTGGTGGTCACGTTGCTGTTGTGCGACCAGCTGACGAACTGGTACGGGCCGTTGCCCACCGGCTTCTGCCCGTACCCGGCCGGGTCGGAGTAGAAGCCATCGGGCAGTGGCGAGAAGGCGATGTAGCCGAGCTTGTACTCGAAGTACGAGACCTTGTGGCTGAGCTTGACGGTGAAGTGGAGGTCGTCGGTGACGGTCAGCCCGGACATCTTGTCCGAGGCGGGCCGGCCGGAGGCCGGGTGGACGTCCTCGTAGCCCTCGATGTCGGAGAACCAGGAGCTGTTGATCTGGTTGTTGGCCGGGTTGGCCCCCCAGTTCCAGGCGTCGACGAAGTTCCGGGCGTGCACCGGGGTGCCGTCGTGGAACTTCCAGCCGTCCTTCAGCGTGATCTCGAAGGTCTGCGAGTCACTGGTGTCGATCTTCTCGGCGACCTGCATCCGGATCCGGGCGTTGCTCGGGTCGTAGTCGACCAGCCCCTTGAAGAGGTTCTGGATGATGCGACCGCCGCCGACCTCGTTCGCGTTGGCGGGCTGCAACGGGTTCTGCGGCTCGTTGCTCTGGTAGCTGAAGGACTTGCTGGCGTCCGTCGAGCCGCTGCCTCCTCCGCTGCCGTTGTTGCTGCACCCGGTGGCCATCAGGGCCACGGACGTCGCGACGGCGAGGACCCAGCGAGCACGGGCGGCTACGGGCATGGAGGTTCCTCCTCAAGGGTGTTGTCGCATCACACCCCATGAGAAGTGCGCCCCGGCGACGGCGCGCGTCAGGAACACCCGGACGGGTGCGCTGACCCCCCGCCGAGTTGACGCGGCGCCGGAACGCCGGAAGGGCCCGCGGCGCGAACGCCACGGGCCCTTCCTGGGACCACCGGGGGATCAGGCCGCTGCGGCCTGCTCCCGGACCTCGGGGAAGTGGCAGGCCGACTCGTGCGCGGCCGGGCCCTTCAGCAGCGAGGGGACCGCGAGCAGCGGGACCTCCTCGGAGCACTTCTCCTCCGCCTTCCAGCAGCGGGTGCGGAAGCGGCAGCCGGACGGCGGGTTGGCCGGCGAGGGGATGTCACCGCTGAGGATGATCCGCTCGCGGGACTCGCGCGCCGTCGGGTCCGGCACCGGCACGGCGGAGAGCAGCGCCTGGGTGTACGGGTGGGTGGCGTTCTCGTAGATCTCCTCGTCCGAGCCGATCTCGACCATCTTGCCCAGGTACATCACGCCGACGCGGTCGGAGATGTGCCGGACGATGGAGAGGTCGTGCGCGATGAACATGTAGGAGAGGCCGAACTCGCCCTGCAGCTGCTCCAGCAGGTTGATCACCTGCGCCTGGACGGACACGTCCAGGGCGGAGACCGGCTCGTCGCAGATGATGATCTCGGGCTTGAGCGCGAGGCCGCGGGCGATGCCGATGCGCTGGCGCTGACCGCCGGAGAACTGGTGCGGGTACCGGTTGATGTACTCCGGGTTCAGACCCACGACGTCCAGCAGGTCCTGGACGGCCTTGCGGCGGTCGCCCTTGGGCGCCACCTCGGGGTGGATCTCGAACGGCTCGCCGATGATGTCGCCGACCGTCATGCGCGGGTTGAGCGAGGTGTACGGGTCCTGGAACACCATCTGGATGTTGCGGCGGACGGACTTGAGCGCCGCGCCGGACAGCCGGGAGATGTCCTCGCCCTTGAACAGCACCTGGCCGGAGGTGGCCCGCTCCAGGTTCATCAGCACCTTGGCCAGCGTGGACTTGCCACAGCCGGACTCGCCGACGATGCCGAGGGTCTCGCCCTTCTTCAGCTCGAAGGAGATGCCGTCGACCGCCTTGACCGCACCGACCTGCTTCTTGAAGAGGATGCCCTGGGTCAGCGGGTAGTGCTTGTGCAGGTCCTTGACCTCCAGGATGTTCTCAGCCATGGAGGGTCTCCTTCCAGAGGTGGCACGCGCTGCGGCGGCCGGCGAGCTCCTTGCCGTCCTTGTCCGTCACGTGGTGCAGCGCCGGGATCTCGGTGCGGCACAGGTCGGTGGCGACGTCGCAGCGGGGGTTGAACGCGCAGCCGGTCGGAACCTTCAGCAGGTTCGGGGGCAGGCCCTTGATCGCGTACAGCTCCTGGCCCTTCTGGTCCAGGCGCGGGATGGAGCGGAGCAGGCCCTTGGTGTACGGGTGCGCGGGGTTCGCGTACAGCTCGTGCACCGGGGCGGTCTCCACGATCCGGCCCGCGTACATCACGGCGATCTTGTCCGCGACGTCGGCGACCACGCCGAGGTCGTGGGTGATCAGGATCAGGCCCATGTTGTACTCGGCCTGCAGCTCCGCGAGGAGGTCCATCACCTGGGCCTGGACGGTCACGTCCAGGGCGGTGGTGGGCTCGTCCGCGATGATCAGGTCCGGCTCCAGGGCCAGCGCCATGGCGATCATGATGCGCTGGCGCATGCCGCCGGAGAACTGGTGCGGGTAGTCGTTCACCCGCTGCCGGGCGGCGGGGATGCGCACCCGGTCCATCAGCTCGATGGCCTTCTCCTTCGCCTCCTTCTTGGAGGCACCCTGGTGCACGCGGAACATCTCGCCGAGCTGGTAGCCGACGCTGAGCACCGGGTTCAGCGCGGACAGCGCGTCCTGGAAGATCATCGCGATCTTCCGGCCGCGGACCTGCCGCCGCTCCTCGTTGCTCATCTTGAGCATGTCCTTGCCCCGGTACAGGATCTCGCCCTGCGTCACCTTGCCCGGGGGCATGTCCAGGATGCCCATGATGGTCTGCGCCGTCACGGACTTGCCGGAGCCGGACTCGCCGAGGACGGCGAGCGTCTCGCCGGCCGCGACGGAGTAGTTGACGCCGTTCACGGCCTTGGCGATCCCGTCCCGGGTGTGGAACTCCACGTGGAGGTCCTTCACCTCCAGGAGAGGGGTGCCAACTTCGAGACGATCGTTCTTCTGGTTGTTCTCGATCACGGTGGTCATCGGGTCGTCACCTCTTCTCTCAGCGGAGCTTCGGGTCGAGGGCGTCGCGCACCGCGTCGCCGAGCATGATGAACGCCAGCACGGTGAGGCTCAGCATTCCGGCCGGGAAGAACAGGGCGAACGGCGCCGTACGGATCACCTTCTGGGCCGAGGAGATGTCGATGCCCCAGGAGATGGTCGGGTCCTGCAGACCGATGCCGAGGAAGCTCAGCGTCGCCTCGGCCGCGATGTAGCCGCCGAGGGCGATGGTCGCGACGACGATCACCGGGGCGATCGCGTTCGGCAGGATGTGCTTGAACATGATCCGGTTGGTGCCGGCGCCGAGCGCCCTGGCCGCCGTCACGAAGTCGGCCTGCTTGACCGTGATCACCGAGCCGCGCATGACACGGGTCATCTGGGTCCAGCCCAGGGCGGCCAGCGCGAAGACCACGCTCCACACGGTGCGCGTGGTGAAGGCGTTCAGGACCACCAGCGAGCCGAGCAGCAGCGGGATGCCGAAGAAGATGTCGGTGACGCGGGAGATGATCGTGTCGACCCAGCCGCCGAAGTAGCCGGCGAGCATACCGGCGATGCCGCCGATGATGGTCACGCCGAGGGTGACGCAGATGCCGACCACGACCGAGGCGCGGGCGCCGTAGATGACGCGGGCGTAGATGCTGCGGCCCTGGAGGTCGTAGCCGAACCAGTCGGGCTGGAAGAAGTGACTGTAGTTCGGCTTCGACAGGTAGTGGTTGCGCAGGTCGCCGGCCCGCGGGTCCACCGAGGTGAACAGGCCCGGCGCGATCGCGATGACGATCAGCAGCAGGATGAGCAGCGCGGAGATCACGAAGATCGGCTTGCGGCGCAGGTCGTGCCAGGCGTCGGAGCCGAGGCTGCGTGCCTTCTCCGGCTTGGCGACCGCGGCGGCGGCAGCGGTCTGGGCCGGGGTCTCCCCGGCCGTCTTCTTCTCGGTCAGGTCAGGCATAACGGATCCTCGGGTCCAGGACCGCGTAAAGCAGGTCGACGATCAGGCCGGCAACCAGGTACACGATCACCAGGAAGGCGACGAAGCCGGAGACCGTCGAGCCCTCCTTCAGGTTGATCGCGTGGAAGAGCGCGTTGCCGACGCCCTTGACGTTGAAGATGCCTTCGGTGACGATCGCGCCGCCCATCAGGGCGCCCAGGTCGGTGCCGAGGAAGGTGACCACCGGGATCAGCGAGTTGCGCAGCAGGTGGGTGCCGATCACCTTGCGCCGCGGCAGGCCCTTGGCCACCGCGGTGCGGACGTAGTCGGCCTTGATGTTCTCGGCTATGGAGGTGCGGGTGAGACGCGCCACGAAGGCCAGCGACACCGAGCCGAGCACGACGGCCGGCAGCACCAGCTGGGTGATGTCGTTGGAGTCCTGGACGGTCGGGGTGACCCACTTCAGGTTGTCCGAGAAGATCGTCTGGAAGATGAAGCCGAGCACCGGGATCGGGATCGAGATCAGCAGCAGGGTGAAGATCAGGGCGCCCTTGTCGAACGCCTTGCCCCGGCGCAGACCGGCGAACAGACCGATGCTGATGCCCAGCACGATCTCGATGGCGAACGCGAACAGCGCCAACCGGACCGTGACCGGCAGCGCCTCGGTGATCACGTCGAGCACCGGTCGCTGGGCCAGGGTCTTCCCGAAGTCACCGGTCAGCAGGTTCCCCATGTAGTCGAGGTACTGCTGGGGCAGCGACTTGTCGAGACCCATCGAGTGCTTCAGGGCCTCGACCTGCGCCGGATCCGGCGCCTTGTCGCCCCACATCGCGGCCACCGGGTCACCCGGCAGCGCGTGCACCATCAAAAAGATGAGCAAGGTCGTTCCGAAGAAGACCGGGATCATCTGGAGCAGTCGCCTCGCGACAAAGCGCCCCATCGTGCCTCCATGTATGACTCTGCCGGGCCCGTCAACCCGGCAAGAGATAAGTCGGCGTGCCAACGGCCGGTGCCAGTCCTCGCCCTTGTGGGGATGGACGGGCACCGGCCGTTGTCACCGGGTCAGGCGGTGCCGACCGATTACTTCTTCTTGACCTCGACGTCGGTGAAGACCGGGTCGCCGAAGGAGTCGAACTTCACGTTCTGGACGTTCTTGGAGTAGCCGGAGCTGGTCTTGTAGTACCAGAGCGGGATGGACGGCATGTCCTTGGCCAGCTGGGCCTCGGCCTGCTGGTACAGCTCGGCGGTCTTCTCGACCGAGGTGGCGGCGTCCGCCTCCTTGGCCAGGCGGTCGAACTCCGTGCTGGAGTACTGGTTGTCGTTCGACGAGGCGCCGGTGCCGTAGACGTCACGCAGGAAGTTGGCGTTCAGCGGGTAGTCCTGCACCCAGCCGGTACGCATCATGCTCTGGACCTGCTTGTTGGTGACGACGTCACGCACGGTCTTGAAGTCCGGCTTCGGGTCACCGGTGCAGTCCACGCCGGTCGACTGGCGGATGGAGTTGCAGACCGCGTCCACCCACTCCTTGTGGCTGCCGTCGGCGTTGTACAGGATGGTGACCTTGCCACCGGGGACGCCGCCGCCCTCGGCGATGAGCTGCTTGGCCTTCTCCGGGTTGAACTTGCAGAACTCACCGCAGGTGCCGGCCTTGTAGCCCATGACGCCCGGGGCGACCCACGAGTCGGCGGGGATGCGGTTGCCGTTCAGCACGGTCTTGGTGATGGTGTCGCGGTCGATCGCCATGGAGATGCCCTGACGGACCTTCTCCTTGCCCGGGGTGTTCCATTCGCCCTGGTACAGCGCGAAGCCGACGTTCTGGATGGCGCCCTGGGCCTGGTCGACGGCGCGCTTGCCCAGGTCGTCCTTGTACTTCGGGAGGTCGGTCGAGTCGACCTGGTCCAGGACGTCCAGGGTGTCGGACATCAGGTCCTTGTACGCGGCCTCACCGGCGCTGTAGTTCCGGAAGACGATGCCGCCGTTCTTCGGCTTGTCCGAGCCGGCGTACTTGTCGTAGGCCTGGACGGTGACGGCCTTGTTGTGCTCCCACGAGACGAACTTGTAGGGGCCGTTGCCGACCGGCTTCTGGCCGAAGCCGGCCGGGTCGGCGAAGAAGCCCTCGGGCAGCGGGGAGAAGGCCGTGTAGCCGAGCTTGTACGTGAAGTACGAGACGGGGCTGGTCAGTTCGATGGTGAAGTGGGTGTCGTCGACGATCTTCAGGCCGGACATCTCGGTCGCGGTCGGGTCACCCTTCTCCGGGTGGACGGCGTCGTAGCCGACGATGTCGGAGAACCAGGACGAGTTGATCTGGTTGTTCTTCGTGTTGGCCGACCAGTTCCAGGCCTTGACGAAGGACGCGGCGGTGACCGGGGTGCCGTCGTGGAAGGTCCAGCCGGACTTCAGCGTGACGGTGTAGTTCTTGGCGTCGGTGGTCTCGATCTTGTCGGCCACCTGGTTGCGCAGCGCACCGGTCGCGGGGTCGTAGTCGACCAGGCCCTTGAAGAGCACCTTGACGATACGGCCGCCGATGTTCTCATTGGCGTTGGCCGGCTGGAGCGGACGCTGCGGCTCACCGCTCTGGTAGCTGAAGCTGGCGGCGGCGTTGACCGCACCGCCCTCGGAGCTACCCCCGGAGGAGTCGCTGCTGCTGCACGCAGTCGCAGCGAGGGCGACAGCAACAGCTGCGACAACCCACTTGGCCTGGCTCGCACCGCGCATCGGTGTGCCTCCTGAATTCGACGTTGCAACGAGGAAGGCATCGCGGAACGGTGGTCACCGGGCCCGCTGTGCCGTCCGCGCTCGTGGTTTCGGCGCGCACCCCTGCGCGTTCACCCTTGACCCGAGCCTGACTGCACCCACTATCCGTCACGCACGGACACGAAAGTGACCAGTGACGATCTCAATTAGGTCACATGAACAGTCGGTAAGTTTCGAAAACCGGACATTTGAGACATAGCCAGACAGGCACCAAACGGACAGTCGTCACGGATGACGAACTGTCACGTCCGCTCAGCGGACACTCAGGTGTGATGAGCGCTATTCCGTGAATAGCGGCCCCGACAACTTGGAGTAGTTGAAAAAGTTCGCCCCCCTCTCCATGGGAAAGGGGGGCGAATCATTCCGGCCAATGGCCGTTCAGTGCGTCCGGATCACGCCTTCTTGGCGCGCGAGGCGGTGCGACCGCGGTCCTTCTGGTCCAGGACGACCTTACGGATGCGAACCGTCTCCGGGGTCACCTCGATGCACTCGTCCTCGCGGCAGAACTCCAGCGACTGCTCCAGCGAGAGCTTGCGCGGCGGGACGATCGACTCGGCCACGTCGGCGGTCGAGGACCGCATGTTGGTGAGCTTCTTCTCCTTGGTGATGTTCACGTCCATGTCGTCGGAGCGCGAGTTCTCGCCGACGATCATGCCCTCGTACACCTCGGTGCCCGGCTCGCAGAAGAGCACGCCGCGCTCCTGGAGGTTGGTCATCGCGAAGGCGGTCACCACGCCGGCCCGGTCGGCGACCAGGGAGCCGTTGTTGCGGGTGGTCAGCTGGCCGAACCACGGCTCGTGGCCCTCGTGGATCGAGTGGGCGATGCCGGTGCCGCGGGTGTTGGTGAGGAACTCGGTCCGGAAGCCGATCAGGCCCCGGGACGGGACGACGAACTCCATCCGGACCCAGCCCGAGCCGTGGTTGGACATGTTGTCCATCCGGCCCTTGCGGACGCCCATGAGCTGGGTGACGGCACCCATGTGCTCCTCGGGCACGTCCACGGTGAGGCGCTCGACCGGCTCGTGGGTCTTGCCGTTGACCTCCTTGGTGACCACCTGCGGCTTGCCGACGGTCAGCTCGAAGCCCTCGCGGCGCATGGTCTCGATCAGGATGGCCAGCGCCAGCTCACCGCGGCCCTGCACCTCCCAGGCGTCCGGACGCTCGGTGTCCAGCACGCGCAGCGAGACGTTGCCGATCAGCTCGCGGTCCAGGCGGTCCTTCACCTGGCGGGCGGTGACCTTGCGGTCCACCTTGACGCCGGACTTGGCGTCGGCGCCCTTGCCGCTGCCGCCACGGCCGACCAGCGGGGAGGTGTTGGTGCCGATGGTCATCGAGATGGCCGGCTCGTCCACCGTGATCAGCGGCAGCGCGATCGGGTTCTCCGGGTCGGCCAGGGTCTCGCCGATCATGATGTCGGAGATGCCGGCGACGGCGCAGATGTCACCGGGGCCGGCCACCTCGGCCGGCTTGCGGGTGAGCGCCTCGGTCATCAGCAGCTCGGAGATGCGGACGTTCTGGATCGAGCCGTCGCGCTTGATCCAGGCCACGGTCTGGCCCTTGCGCAGCTCGCCCTGCTCGACGCGGAGCAGCGCGATGCGGCCGAGGAAGTTGTCGGCGTCCAGGTTGGTGACGTGGGCCTGGAGCGGGGCGTCCTCGTCGTAGCTGGGGGCCGGGACGTGCTCCAGCAGGGTGGAGAAGAACGGCTCCAGGTTGGTGCTGTCCGCGGGAACGGTGCCGTTCTCCGGCTTGGTCAGCGAGGCGACGCCGTCACGCGCGCAGGCGTAGACGATCGGGAACTCGATCTGCTCCTCGTCCGCGTCCAGGTCCAGGAACAGGTCGTAGGTCTCGTTGATGACCTCGTCGATCCGGGAGTCCGGACGGTCGGTCTTGTTGATGCAGAGGATGACGGGCAGCCGCTGGGAGAGCGCCTTGCGCAGCACGAAGCGGGTCTGCGGCAGCGGGCCCTCGGAGGCGTCGACCAGCAGGACGACCGCGTCCACCATCGACAGACCGCGCTCGACCTCGCCACCGAAGTCGGCGTGGCCCGGGGTGTCGATGATGTTGATGGTGATCGGCGCGCCACCGTCCTTGGGGTGGTACTTGACCGCGGTGTTCTTCGCGAGAATGGTGATGCCCTTCTCGCGCTCCAGGTCGTTGGAGTCCATCATCCGGTCATCGAGCTGCTGGTGGGCGGCGAAGGCGCCGGCCTGCTTGAGCATGGCGTCGACCAGCGTGGTCTTGCCGTGGTCGACGTGGGCGACGATGGCGACGTTACGGATGTCGTTGCGCGTGGGCATGCCTTGCGGATTCTCCCGGAATCGTGGGTTGCGGCGCCCGGCTGCGTGACGCGCACTTGCGATCCCTGTCGATCGCCGCCGCCCGTTCCGCCTGCTACTACCGGTCCACCCGCCGGGCACATGGCCATGCCGCGGCTTCCTCCTATCGTACGGGGAAGGGCGGAGGTGGGCGGAAACGAGCCGGTCCGGCGGGATCAAGATCACAGGTGGGTCACACGCCCTTCACCGACCGGCCGTGCTCCGACAGTCTTCCGTTCGTGATCCGACAGCCCGGGGCCCGGCGGCGCCGGATCGCCGATGTCGAACGCATGCCGGAGCCCGCGGAGGTGGCCCGATGAGTGTCCCGATCGTCCTGGTGCACGGCACCCGCTTCAGCGCGGGGCAGTGGAGCCCGCAGTTGGCGGCGCTGCGGGAGGAGTTCCCGGTGGTGGCCGTCGACCTGCCGGGGCACGGCACCCGACGCGGCGAGCCGTGGAGCCTGACGGCCGCCTGCGCGAGCGTCGCCGCGGGGGTGGAGGAGCTGGGCGGCGGGCCCGCGCTGGTGGTCGGGCACTCGCTGGGCGGGTACGTCGCGCTGGAGTTCGCCCTGCGCAGGCCCGAGCTGCTGCGCGGGCTGGTGCTGGCCGGCGCGAGCGCCGACACCCGGGGGCGCTGGGCGGTCCCGTACCGGGCGGTCGGCGCGCTGGTGCCGCGGGTCCCGGCCGCGCGGCTGTCCCGCTGGAACGACGGGCTGCTGCGCCGGCTCTACCCGGCGCAGGTGGTCGCGGAGACGATCCGCGCCGGGTACGGCTTCGAGGCCCTGCCCGCCGCCTGGGCCTCGGTGCTGGGCCGCTTCGAGCCCGGCGTCCTGCGCCGGGTCGAGGCCCCGGTGCTGATCCTGAACGGGGAGAAGGACCCGGCCTTCCGCTCCGGCGAGCGCGCCTTCGCCGCCGCCCACCCGCACGGGCGGGCCCGGATCGAGCTGGTACCCCGTGCCCGGCACCTCGCCAACTTCGACGCCCCGGAGGCCTTCACCGACGCCCTGCGCCGCTTCGCCCGGGAGCTGCGGCCGCGGGTCTAGTCCTTTGGTCTAGTCCTGCCCGGTCTCCAGTGCGCTCCAGCCCACGTCCTGGAAGCGCGGCCACCCGAAGCCGTACGCGCCCGCGCCGAGCACCCCGGTCCTGACCCCGACCAGCTCCGGCCGCTGGTAGAGCGGCACCGAGTGCCCGAGCTCCCAGATCCGTACGTCCGCCTGCTGGAGCAGGTCCAGCCGGGCCGCCTGGTCCGGCTCGGTGGCCGCCCGCTCGAACAGTCGGTCGATCTCCTCGGTGCCGCTGCGGCCGAAGTTGCCGCCCGGCTCGGGCACCCCGTCGGGGTCGGGCCGGGGCTTGGCGTAGGCGGGGCGCTGTTCGATCGCCGGACTGGGGCCGGCCGGCCAGGTGAGCAGCACGAGGTCGTAGTCCCCGGCGGCCAGGTGCTCCCCGACGAAGGAGTCGGCGGGCGCTGGCACCTGCTGCACCGCGATCCCGGCGTCCGCGAGGCCGGCGGTGAGCGCGTCGGCGGTGCGCTTGGCGGTCGCCGAACCGGCCGGGACGAGCATCGAGAGGGCGAGCGGCTTGCCGCCCTTGGTCCGGGTGCCCCCGCCGCCGGGCCGCGTCCAGCCCGCCTCGTCCAGCAGCCGGCCCGGGTCCCCCTGACCGGCCGCGCCGCTGTTGTCCCGGTAGCCCTCCTGGTCGCCCGCGAGCAGGTGGCTGCCCAGCGGCGCGGCGGGCAGGCCGAGCGGGGTGAGCGCGGCGTCGGCGATCCGCTGCCGGTCGACGGCCCGGGTGAGGGCGCGGCGCACCAGCGGGTCGGTCAGCGGGCCGCGCGCGGCGTTGAGGGTGAGCTGGGTGAGCGAGGCCGCGGCGGCCCGGTGCACGGTGACGCCGGGCAGCGATTCGGCCCGGTGCAGTGCCAGTGCCGCCGCCTCGGGCGCGGCCGCGGGCGGCGGCGCGACGGAGGGGGAGGCCGAGGCGGCGGTGGCGTCGGCGGCCGGGACCGGGACCGCCCGGTCCACGGCCGCGGTGAGCGGGGCGATGTCCAGCCGGTCCTGGTCCAGCGCGTCCAGCCGCTGCTCGGGCGGCGCGGCGAGGAAGTCGATCCGGTCGGCCTTCGGCGGGTCGCCCCACCAGAGCGGACTGCGCACCATGCTGACCGTCCCGTCCTCGGCGTCGTACCGGGCGACGGTGTACGGCCCGGCGCTCGGCCCGCCTCCGGTCAGCGGTCGGCCGAACGCGGCCGGGGTGGCCGTCTCGGCGGCCGGGTAGAGCGGGCCGAACAGCGAGCGCCAGTCGGCGTACGGCCGCCGGAAGGTCACCCGCACCTCGGACGGGTCGGCGCCCTGGGTGACCGAGTCGATGGCGTCGTACCCGACCGCCCGCGCGCCCCCGTACGCCGGGTCCAGGCCGGACAGCGCGGTCCGCTGGGCGTCGAGGTCGGCGGCCGAGACCGGGGTGCCGTCGCTCCAGACGGCGTTCGGGTTGAGCCGGTACGTCACCACCTGCGGGCCCGGCCCGGGCGGGGTGGACTCGGCTCCGGCCAGGTAGTCCGGGTCGGGGACGAGCCGGCCGTGCTCGTCGGGCCGGAACAGCGAGGGGTACAGGGCGTGGGCGAGCAGCGCCGAGTCGGCGTTGGCCGCGCCCTGGTAGACGTTCAGCGTGGCCGGGACGCCGTCCACCGCCCAGCGCAGCGTGCCGCCGTCCCGGACGGCGGCGCGGTCGGCGGGCCGGACGTCCCCGGTGGTGGCGGTGGGATCGGCCGGAACGGGCACGGGGGCGGGTGTGTGGGCGGGCCCCGAGTCGTCGGAGCAGCCGCCGAGACCGGCGGCGAGCAGCAGCGCGGCGGCTGCGGCGGTGAGCTGGCGGACGCGCATGGCGGCCATCGAACGCCGCCCGGGGCCCTGGGACCGTGCCGACACGGCGGGCCGCCGGGCGACTGCACCCGTCCGGCCCACCGTTTCCGGCGACTACAGCGCCAGCTCGAACCAGACGATCTTGCCCTTGGGCGTGCGCCGGCTGCCCCAGCGCTCGGCCAGCAGGCTGACCAGCTGCAGGCCGCGCCCGCCCTCGTCGGTCTCCTGGGCGCGCCGCTGCCGGGGCTGGGCGTAGCCGTCGTCCCAGACCTCGCAGACCAGGCCGCGCTCGCGCAGCAGCCGCAGCCGGATCTCGCCCCGGCCGTGCTTGAGCGCGTTGGTGACCAGCTCGCTGACCAGCAGCTCGGTGGTGTCGACCAACTCCTCCAGCCCCCGGGAGAGCAGCCAGCTGCACGCCAGCTCCCGGGCCTTGGCCACCGAGGTGGGCTCGGGCGGCAGGAACCAGTTGCCGACGGCGTCGTCGGGGAAGGCGTGCACCTTGGCCATCAGCAGGGCGATGTCGTCCTCGCCGTGGTGCGGGTTGAGCTCGCCGAGCACGTGGTCGCAGAGGTCCTCCAGCCCCTTGCCCTCGTCGGAGAGCGCGGAGCGGAAGGCCCGCAGGCCCTCGTCCAGCTGGTGCTTGCGGCTCTCCACCAGACCGTCGGTGTAGAGGGCGAGCACGGCGCCGTCCGGGAGGGTCAGCTCGACCTCCTCGAAGGGCTCGCCGCCGACGCCGAGCGGCAGGCCGGGCGGCACGTCGAGCATCCGGGAGCCCTCGCCGGGGCTGAGCAGCACGGGCGGCAGGTGGCCGGCGTTGGCGAAGAGGCAGCGGCGGGTGACGGCGTCGTAGACCGCGTAGACGCAGGTCGCGAGGTAGACCTCGCGGGCCTCCTCGTCGGCGGTCGAGGTGAGCCGCCCGTACGGGGTGGGCGGGCCGGCCGGGACCGAGTCGTCGCCGAGGCCGCGGGCGATCTCGTCCAGGGCGGTGAGCACCTCGGCCGGGTCGAGGTCGAGCATCGCCAGGGTGCGGACGGCGGTGCGCAGTTGGCCCATCGCGACGGCGGCGCGCAGACCGCGGCCCATGACGTCGCCGATGACCAGCGCGGTGCGGTTGCCGGGCAGCGGGATGACGTCGAACCAGTCGCCGCCGACCTCGGTGTTGTTGTTGCTGGGCAGGTAGCGGCAGGCGATCTCCAGGCCGCTGGCGGCCGGGTTGCCCGGGGGCAGCAGGCTGCGCTGGAGGATCAGGGCCCGCTCGTGCTCGCGCCGGTAGAGCCGGGCGTTGTCGATGCAGACGGCGGCGCGGGCGACCAGCTCCTCGGCGATCGCGACGTCGCGGGCGTCGAAGGGCTCGCTGCCGATCGCCCGGGAGAGCTGGACGAGGCCGAGCACCTGGTCGCGGGCGACCAGCGGGACGATCAGGGTGGAGCGCAGCAGCGGGTCGCGCCCGGGCTCGGGGACGACGCTGCGGCCGGTGCGCAGCGCCCGGGCGTGCGGGGAGCGGCGCGGGTAGCAGAGGGTGCCGCCGGCCTCGGCGATCGGCAGGCCGGTGACCGAGCCGAGCACCGAGGAGGCGCCGCCGACCACGCTGGAGACGGCGACCCGGCGCAGTTCGCCGCTGCCGTCGGTGAGCACGGTGTCGCCGAGCCGGCCCGCGCTGGGCACGGTCTCGCCGGAGAGCAGCGCGGTGTACAGGTCGACGGTGGCGAGGTCGCAGAACGGCGGGACGACGACGTCCAGCAGCTCCTTGGCGGTGGTCTCCAGGTCGAGCGTGGAGCCGATGTGCGCGCTGGCCTCGTTGAGCAGGGCCAGGTTGCGGCGCACGCCGTCGGCCTCGCGCTCGGCGACGTGTCGGCTGGTGACGTCGGAGACCTGCCCGGCGACGCCCATGGTCTGCCCGGCGGAGCCGTTCAGGCGGTACAGCGAGACGGCCCAGAGCCGGTTGCCCTCGCGGGTCGGGACGGCGCCGTGGAAGCGCAGGTCGAAGACGGGCTCGCCGGTGGCCAGGACCTTGCGCAGGGCGGCGGTGAGCCGGTCGGCCTCGGACTGCGGGAAGAGGTCGTGCGGGGTGAGGCCCTCCAGTTCGGTGGGGACCAGGCCCATCCCGGAGGCGAAGGCGTCGTTGACCCGCTGCAGCCGCAGCCGGTCGTCGAACAGCACGAAGCCGGTGGGCGTCTGCCCGAAGACGGCCTCGGAGGCGGCCAGGTCGGTCTCGATCCGGCGCAGCCGCCCGAGGTCGACGGCCAGACAGGTGGCGCCCGCGGTGGGCAGCGAGCTGTCCGGCATCAGGTAGAGCTCGGCGAGGCCCTCGCCGCCGTCGGCGTCCCGGTACGGGGTGGTGCCGACCCACTCCTCGCCCGCCAGGGTGCGCTCCAGCCGGGCTCGGCCGCGCTGCCAGAGCTCGCGGGGGACGAAGGTGGCGATCGGGTCGGCTCCGACGGCCTCGGCGGCCGGGACGCCGAAGAACTCGGCGGCGCGCTCGCTCCACTGGCTGATCAGCCCGTCGGGGCCGATCGCGAAGGTGGCGACCCTGATGTAGTCGTAGATCGAGCCGGGGTCGTTGGCGCCCCAGGGCCGGTCCCGGTCGGCGGGGCGGTGGCCGCGGCCCGCGCCCGCGCCGTCCCGTACGGGCAGGTGCGCGGACCCGGCCTGTCCGGGCACGGCGGCATGACCGCTGCTGCTCGGCGATGCGCTCCGCGCCGGAGTGCTGTTCAACGGACCGACCCCTCCAACCCGCGACCGTCCGGATGTCGAGAAGACCGAGTATTCATCATCGAGGGGTACGTTCACACGCCCTCAACATCACAACATCAGATCGGGCGAAGGTTTTTGTCCTACCGCCCGCGCAACCACAATGCCACGCTCGCGCCCCCTTCCGGAGCGCGCGCTCCCCCCGAGCGCCCGATGGCATGTTCGACACCGCTCCCCTGCTGTTCGCTCCGATCACGATCCATCCGGCTCACTACCCGGCAGCGCCTGCTCGAACCAGACCACCTTGCCGATGCCCTCGGCCCGGGCGCCCCAGCGCAGTGCCAGCCGGTGGACCAGTTCGATGCCGCGCCCGCCCTCGTCGGCAACGGCCGCGTGCCGCTCCCGGGGCGGGTCGGGCAGCGGGTCGGAGATCTCGGCCAGCAGCGTCTCACCGAGCGTCAGCCGCAGCCCGATGGGGGCGCTGGCGTACCGGACGGCGTTCGTGACCAGCTCGCTGACCAGCAGCTCGGCGATGTCGGTGAGCTCCTCGACGCCCCACTCGAGGAGCGTGGCGCGGACCAGCCGGCGGGCCCGGGAGACGGCGGTGGGCTCGGCCGGGAGGGTCCAGCCCGCCGTCGGGGTGCCGGCCTGGCCGTGGCCGAGCCGGGCCAGCAGCAGGGCGACGTCGTCCGGCTCCCGGCCCTGCTCCATGGTGTCCAGCACCGCCTCGCAGGCGGCCTGGATGGAGGCGTGCGGCTCCTGGAGCACGGTGACCAGCCGGCCGAGGCCGACGTCCAGGTCCTTGTCCCGGGACTCCACCAGGCCGTCGGTGCACAGCGCCAGCAGGCTGCCCTCGGGGATCTTCAGTTCGACCGACTCGAACGGGACTCCGCCCACCCCGAGCGGGGCGCCGGAGGGCAGGTCGAGGATGCGGCCGGCGCCGCCGAGCAGCGGGCCGCCGGTGCGGGTCGGCTCCGCGGCGTCCCTGTCCGGCACCACCAGCACCGGCGGGATGTGGCCGGCCTTGGCGACGGTGAGCCGGGCCGTCGCCGGGTCGAACACCGCGTAGACGCAGGTCGCCAGCAGCGCCTCGTCCGGGCCCTGGGCGAGGTCGTCGGCCAGCTCGTGGACGTGCCGCAGCAGGACGTCCGGCGGCAGGTCGAGGGCGGCCAGCACCCGGACGGCGGTGCGCAGCCGCCCCATCGTGGCGGCGGCCCGCAGGCCGTGGCCCATCACGTCGCCGACCACCAGCGCGGTGCGGTCGCCGGGCAGCGGGATGACGTCGAACCAGTCGCCGCCGACCTCGGTGCCGCTGCTGCCGGGCACGTACCGGTAGGCGACCTCGACGCCGGTGGGCTGCGGGACCTGCTGCGGGAGCAGGGTGCGCTGGAGGGTGAGCGCGGCGGTGCGCTCGCGGGCGTAGAGGCGGGCGTTGTCCAGTGAGCTGCCGGCCCGGTCGGCCAGCTCGACGGTGAAGGCCAGGTCGTCCCGGTCGAAGCCCTCGCGGTAGCCGGCCCGGCTGACCAGCAGCAGGCCGATCACGATGCCGCGGGCGCGCAGTGGCGAGACCAGCATCGAGTGCACGCCGAGGTCCCGGGCGGCCTGCATCTTCGGGTCGCCCGGGTAGGTGACGTCGTCCAGCTGGTCGGCGCCGGAGACCAGCTCGGGAACGCCGGTGCGCAGCACCCGGCCGCAGACGGAGTCCTCGGCGAAGGTGATCCGGGCGCCGCGGCGCAGCATCACCTCCACCTCGGGGCCGTCCTGGACGGAGGCGGTGCCGAGCTGGAGCAGGGAGGTGCGCCGGTCGTGGCCGTGCCGGGGCAGGTCGTCACCGTGCGCGACGGCCTGGAGCAGGATCACCGCCGAGTGGTCGGACAGCCGGGGGACGACCGAGCCGGCCAGCTCCTGGGCGATCCGGGAGGCGTCCAGCAGGTCGCCGACCCGGGAGCCGAACTCGTTGAGCAGCGAGAGCCGGCGCCGGGCGTGCTCGACCTTGGCCACCGCCCGGTAACGCTCGGTCACGTCCATCACGGTGCCGGAGATGCCGAGCACCCGGCCGGAGCGGTCGGTCATCCGGCTGTAGGAGATCGAGCGGTAGCCGGCCCGGGTGGTGACCGGGGAGGCCAGGGTGACGTCGATGACCGGCTCGCCGGTGGCCAGTACCTGGCGCTGGATGGCGGTGATCTCGTCGGCCGCCCGCTCCGGCAGGGTCTCGCCGGTGGTCCGGCCGACGTGGTCGTCCGGGGCGACGCCGTTCATCTCGGCGAGGGTCCGGTTGACGGCGGTGTAGCGCAGGTCGGTGTCCATGATGGCGATGCCCAGCGGGGACTGTTCGAACAGCGCGTCGCGCACCGCGAGGTCCCGCTCGACGGCCCGGACGGCAGCCGCCTCGGCCATGCTGACCTGGAGGAACGGGGTGCCGTCGCCGTCCACCAGGAGGGAGATCCGGGCGTCCATGGCGACGGCCAGGCCGTCCCGGTCGAGCAGTTCGGCGTGGCCGGCCCAGCGGCCCTCCCGCAGGGTGGACTGGATCGCGGCCCGGATCCGGGCGACCTGCTCCCGGTCGGGGATCAGCTCGTCGATCCGGCGGCCGACCAGCAGCTCGTTCGGCCAACCGAGCAGTTCCTCGGCGGCCGGGCTCCAGAGCACCACCCGGCCCGCGGTGTCCAGGATCGCGATGGCGACCTTGAGCATGTCCAGCAGGCCCTCGGCTGGCGTGCCGGAGCCCCCCGGGGCGTCGGCGGACCCGCCGGGGAACGGCCGTCCGGGACGGCTGCGCAGGCCGCCGGGCCGGGGAACCGGCTCGGCCACCGCCAGGGTCGGGGTCGGCTGGTGGGGCCGCGCGGCGGCGGGGGTGGCGGTGCCGGCGGCCTCGACGGTGCCGCCGCGGCGGCGGCCGGCCGGAGGCTGGGGGGCGGCAGGACGGGCGGCGCGGCGCAGTCGGGCGCGGGCGGCGGCGCTCCCCGCGGAGCCTGCCCGCCGCTCTCCCCCGCCGCCGTTCCCGGAACTCGACACCGACGGGGCCTCCGGCTCTGGTCGGGATCGGCGTCGCCGGCTGGGGACGGCTCACCGATGGTGACGAATAGTGCCGAAAAGTGACATACCCAGCGACACCCAGGCTATCCCGGCGCCTAGGTCGTCTTGTCCGATTGACCTACCCGGCGGGCGGCGCGTCGCCGACCGCCGACACGCCGTCCACGGCCCGCGCCGGGGCACCCGTGAGCAGCCGTGCGACGTGCGGCAGCACGTCACGGTCATGGTCGATCCAGTCCACGGCGTCCAGCTCCTCCGGGCCCAGCCAGCGCAGCGCGTCGTGGTCCTCCAGTGCGCTCGGCTCGCCGGCCAGCAATTCGGCGGCCCAGAAGTGCAGCTCCAGGCCGGGGCGCACGGCCCACGCGCCCGGCAGCCGGGTCAGCGCGCGCGCCCGGACGCCGAGCTCCTCCAGCAGCTCCCGCTCCAGCGCCTGCGCCTCGGTCTCGCCGGGCTCGGCCTTCCCTCCGGGGAACTCCCACCGGCCGGCCACCGACTCGGGCGCGCTGCGCCGGGCGGCGAGCACCCGGCCGCCGCGCACCAGCGCGCCGCCGACCACGATCCGGGGCGCGGCGGGGGCGGCGGGGGTGTCGGAGCCGTCGGGAGCGGGGTGACTGGCGTGGGTCGCGTCCATGGCCCCGACCCTACGGGTTCAGGCGTTGCGGACCGTCCCGTCCGCCGCGTCCGGCCGGGCCTCCGCGTCCGCTTCGACCCAGTACATCTGCTTGTGGCCGCGGGCCTCGAACTCGGCGGCCAGCCGTCGGGCCTCGGCCGGGTCGAGGCCCTTGGCGACCACGAAGCGGTTGCCGTTGTCGTCCTGCCGCATGACCCGGTGGGTGCCCATGGCGGGAGGGTACCGGGACCATCCCGGGACGGGACGGTCCCCGGCTCGCGTGGGGGTCGGGCCGGGGACGCGCTCACGACCGTACGGTCGGCGGGTTACCGGCGGGTACGGGCGAGGTCAACGCCCGGTAACCGGATAGGCGGCCGCTCAGACCCGCAGGTCGGGTGCCTGCTCGCCGGTCGACAGGCCCAGCCCGCGGCGGATCTCCAGGATCGTCGGGGCCGACCTGGCCTCCGCCGCCCTGGCCCGGCGGAGGTCACCGGCCAGGTCGGTGCCGGAGGCCGCGGCGTCCCAGGCGGCGGCCGCCTGTGCCTTGGCCTCGGCCAGCTTGGCGATCATCGGCTGGACGTCGAGCGGCCAGGCCACCCCCGTCCGGCCCAACGCCGCTGCCTGGGCCCGGGAGGCGGAGGCCACCCGGCGGGCCCAGGCCCGGTAGTCGGCCTCGGCCTCGGAGACGTCCCGCTCCGGCTCGTCCAGGTAGTCGTCGTTGAAGCTCCGGGCGGCCTCCAGGTAGGCCAGCTGCGGCGCGGTCAGGCGGCTCCGGTCGGTGCGGACCGTCCCCTGGTGCCGGTCCTCGGCGTCCTCGAAGGCGCAGGTGACGTACCGGTCGCCGGCCGCCCAGTTCTTCGCGGTCGGGTAGAGGTAGACGTCGTCCATGCCGTCCGGGACGGCCCACTGGTCGAGCGCGTAGGAGTCCAGCACCGTGCGGCACAGCCGGACGGACATCTTGCGGACCGCGTCCTCGCCCGGGTACGGGCCGGCCTTGTCCAGGAGGTCGGCGGTGCCCGCCACCTCGCCGTGGTGCGGCTTGGCGCAGGCCACCCGGTTCACCCAGTACACCTTCGCGTCGCCGTTCCCGTCGACCGTCGAACCGTCCTCGGGCGAGTCGTAGCAGTCGCCGGCCTTGAGGTCCGACCAGTGCACCGAGCCGGCCGGCGCCTTCGGGACCTGGCCGTAGCGGCCGGCCCGCGCCGAGCTGAAGTCGGCCGCACCGAGCATGAGGGCCAGCAGCACCGTGCCGACCGTGCCCAGCACCAGGCCGGTCACCGCCATGCCGGTGCCGCGCTCCTTGCGGCGGTTGATCTGGACCAGCGCGAGGATGCCGAACACCAGGGCCACCGGGGCCACCAGGAGCAGGCCGGTGACCAGGGAGCCGACGGCGAAACCGTTGGTGGGGGCGGGGCCGGGACCGGGCGCGAACCCCGGGGCGAATCCGGGGAGGGGGGCGCCGGCCGGGACCGGGCCGTGGGTCGGAGCGTACGGGTTGCCCGGCTGGAAGCCGGACTGGGCGGCGGGGGTGACGGAGGCCCAGCCGCCGGCGGGCAGCGGGTGCGGCGGCTGGGGCGGGGCGGCCGACGGCGGGACGGCCTGCGGGGCCGGGGCCGCGGTCGATGCCTCGGTCGGGCCCGGGGCGGTGGCGGGGGCGGTGGGCGGGGTCGCGGGCGGGCCGGCGGAGAGGTCGGGTGCGGCCCAGGGGCCGGCGGGCCGCGCGGGCTCGGCACCGGACTCGGCGGGCCGTGCGGGCTCGGCGGTGTCCTTGCGGAAGTCCACTCGCGGGTCCTGGCCGGCTGCCGGCGTCTCCGGCGCCGCCGCCGTTTCCGTTCCCGATTCCGTTTCCGCCGCCACCGCAGTCTCCGCCTCCGGCCCCGGGACGGGCGGCTCGGACTCAGGCTTGGACACGTGGACTCCCCACCCCGCCGGAACGGGCATCGGCTCGGCGCTCGGCACCATGGCTCGGACCCGAACGGGCCCGAATCTGAACGGTCGCGCGACTTTACCCGATCTTTCCGAACGTCCGTCCACTCTTTCCGGCCCGCCCTCCCCCGGCTCAGCCGCGGGCCAGGACCTCGCCGTGCAGCATCGAGAACCAGCCGTCCCCGGCGGCGCTCCACTCCCGCCAGCCGTCCGCGATCCGGTCCAGCTCGTCCCGGTCCGCGAGGCCCAGCCCGACGGCCGTCCGGCCCAGCGCGGTGCCCGTCACCCGGTCCGCCCACATCCCGCCCCACCAGGCGCGCTGCTCGGGCGTCGCGAACGTCCAGGTGGAGGCGCTCGCGGTGACCTCGGTGAAACCGGCCGCGCGGGCCCAGGACAGCAGCCGTCGGCCGGCGTCCGGCTCGCCGCCGTTGGCGCGGGCGGCCCGTCGGTACAGCTCCAGCCACCGGTCCAGCGCGGGGACCTCCGGGAACCAGGTCATCGAGGCGTAGTCGACGTCGCGGACCGCGACCACGCCGCCCGGTGCCGTCACCCGCCGCAGCTCGCGCAGCGCGGCCACCGGGTCGGCCACGTGCTGGAGCACCTGGTGGGCGTGCACCACGTCGAACTCACCGTCCCGGTACGGCAGTCGATGGACGTCGGCGCGCTCGAAGACGACGTTGGCCAGACCCCGCCCGGCGGTGTGTCCGGCGGCCTGCTCCAACACCTCGGCGGAGGTGTCCACGGCCACCACCCGTCCCTGCGGGCCGACCAGCCCGGCCAGGTCCGCGGTGATCGTGCCGGGCCCGCAGCCGACGTCCAACAGGGCCTGCCCGGGCTGCAGTTCGGGCAGCAGGTAGCCGGCCGAGTCGGCGGCGGTGCGGGAGCGGTGCGAGCGCAGCACGGCCTCCTGGTGGCCATGGGTGTAGACGGCGGCGGGCCGCGGTCCGGTCATGAGGTCCCCCCTGGGTGTGGTCGGTCCCGGTACTCCCGACGCTACTCCCAGTCCCGCATCGCGAGAAGATCCGTCTCATATTCCGACCACCAGGGGCCCGGTCCGCCCGACCGGATCCCGGCCGCCGTACCGTGGAGGCGCCCCCGACAGAACGGTCCCCGCCCATGCCCGGCCCGCGCCCCTTCGTCCTGCTGAGCGCCGCCGTCTCGCTCGACGGCCACCTCGACGACGCTTCCCCCGACCGGCTGCTGCTCTCCAACGCCGCCGACTTCGACCGGGTCGACGAGGAGCGCGCCGCCGCCGACGCGATCCTGGTCGGCGGCAACACCCTGCGCGTCGACAACCCCCGGCTGCTGGTCGACGACCCGGGGCGCCGGGAGGCCCGGCTGGCGGCGGGCCGGCCCGAGTACCCGCTGAAGGTGACCCTCAGCGCGAGCGGCGACCTTGACGCCGGCCTGCGGTTCTGGCACACCGGCGGCGCCCGGCTCGCGTACACCACGGACTGCGGGGCGGCGGCGCTCCGGCCCCGGCTGGACGGGCTGGCCGAGGTGGTCGCGCTGGGCGAGACGGTGGACCTCGGCGCGGTGCTGGACGACCTGGGCGCCCGCGGGGTGCGCCGGCTGATGGTCGAGGGCGGCGGGGGCGTGCACACCCAGTTCCTGGCCCGGGGCCTGGCGGACGAACTCCAGCTGGCCGTCGCCCCGCTGCTGGTCGGTCAGGCCGAGGCGCCGCGGTTCGTCCGTCCGGCCGCGTTCCCGGGCGGGCCGACCCGGCGGATGCGGCTGCTGGAGGCACGTACCGTGGGCGACGTCGTCCTGCTCAGGTACGCCCCGAAGGAGCCCGCGCCGTGACCCAGTCCGCGTCCACCGACCTCGACCACCTGCGCCGGGCCGTCGAGCTCTCCCGCCGCTGCCCGCCGTCGGAGACGGCCTTCTCGGTCGGCGCGGTGATCGTCGGCGCCGACGGCACGGTACTGGCGGAGGGCTACAGCCGGGAGACGGACCCGCACGACCACGCCGAGGAGGCGGCCCTGGCCAAGCTCCCGGCGGGCGATCCGCGGCTGCGGGGGGCGACCGTCTACAGCTCACTGGAGCCCTGCGGGCAGCGCGCCTCGCGGCCGGTGCCGTGCGCCCGGCTGCTCGTCGCGGCGGGCGTGCCGCGGGTGGTGGTCGCCTGGCGCGAGCCGGACCTGTTCGTCACCGACTGCCAGGGCACCGCACTGCTGACGGCGGCCGGGGTCGAGGTGGTGGAGCTGCCGGAGCCGGCCGAGGAGGCCCGGGCGGTCAACGCCCACCTGCTCGGCTGACTTTTTGTATCATTTCGAAACAAAGAGCTCGCGTCCTCCGGCTCTCCCGTCGCCGCACTCCCCGAGGAGCCGCCCCGTGCCCGCCACCCCCGTCCGCCTGACCGCCCGCGCCGTCCTCCTCGACATGGACGGGACGCTCGTCGACTCCGACGCCGTGGTCGAGCGCTGCTGGAGCCGCTGGGCCGGGCGGCACGGCCTGGACCCGGCCGAGGTGCTCGCCGTCGCCCACGGCCGCCAGGGCCACGCGACCATGGCCGCCCTACTGCCCGAGCGCCCGGCCGAACTCAACCTGGCCGACAACGAGCGGATGCTCGACGAGGAGCGCGCCGACACCGAGGGCGTCGTGCCGGTGCCCGGCGCCGTCGCCTTCCTCGCCTCGCTGGCCGGGCTCCCGCACGCCCTGGTCACCTCCGCCGACCAGCCGCTCGCCCGGGTCCGGATGGCCGCCGCCGGCCTGCCGCTGCCGCCCGTCCTGATCACCGCCGAGTCCGTCGGCGCGAGCAAGCCCGACCCCGAGGGCTTCCTCAAGGGCGCCGCCGCCCTCGGCTTCGCCCCCGCCGACTGCCTCGCCTTCGAGGACTCCGGCGCCGGCATCGCCGCCGCCAGGGCCGCCGGCGTCCGCGTCATCGGCATCGGCCCGCGCGCCCTACCCCACCACCCGGACGCCCACGCCGACACCCTCACCGCCGTCACCGTCACCACCACCCCCGACGGCCTCCTCACCGCCACGGTCGCCTGACCCCGGCAACGCCGTACCGGTCCGGGCCCGGACCGGTACGGGTACGCGCCCGGCCGTCGAGTCGGTCCGCAGCGTCCGGGCGCACCCGGCCGAGGCCTCACGGCAGCCGGACGCGGCGGCGTGCTCCGGCAGTGGGATCAACGGCCCCGGGGTCCCCGCGGGCCGTCGAACCGGATCATGCGCTCCAGGAGCTGTCCCGTTCCGGGCTGCCGGAGGTCGTCGACGATGCGACCGTCGGCGAGGAAGGCCACGCGGTCCGCGTACGCCGCGGCGGCCGGGTCGTGCGTGACCATCACGATCGTCCGGCCCGTCCCCCGGACCGGAAGCGGGTCGGCGTCCACGAAGTTCCGTACCGCGAGGTTCTCCGCGGGCGCCGGCGTGCTGCCCACGGTGCCGAGCAGGAACGCGGCCAGAACGAGCTCCCCCAGCGGGGCCGCATCCGACGTCTCGAGCAGGGCGAGGACTCCGAGCACCAGGGCGACCGCCGCGTCGCAGCCGAGCAGCAGGGTCCTGCGCTCGTAGCGGTCCGCGAGCACGCCGGCCGGCAGTCGGGCGAGCACGATGCCCAGGGACCCTCATGCCAGCCTCCTGGCGAACTGCCGTTGGACGCCGGACATCGGATGGGCCGTCATGACCGCGGGGACGGCCACCGCCAGAGCCGCGGCGACGGTCACGCCCACGGTCCAGGGCACGTCGAAGGCCGGCATCGCACCGGTGCCCAGGACCAGGGCCAACGGGACCAGGCAGACGATCGCCGTGACGGCGGCGAGGGCCGTACCGACGATCGTCACCCCCGCGGCCTCGTACACCACGCAGCGCAGCATCTGGAACCGGCCGAGGCCCAGGGCCCGCAGGTGCGCCCGTTGCGCCCGCCGGTCGCGCTGGGCGAGGGAGCTGGTGTTGGCGGCGGCCAACAGCGCATAGCCCGCGACGACGGCCACGATGAGCCGGACGGCCAGGTCGTCGGCGGCGCTGCGCGGGCTGAGGTCGGCGAGGTGGTCGGCGCGGGAGGCGACCTTCTGGCCCTGCGCGCGCGGCCAGCTGTCCGTGCCGCCGGTGAGCAGGATCCGATCGGCGCGGGCGGACGGCGTGTGTTCCAGCGCCGTCGACCGCGCAATCACCAACTCCGGGAAGGCCAGGTCCCGTTCGTAGACGGCGGCCAGGGTCAGCGGCTGCGAGGAGCCGTCCGCCAGGACGAACGTCACCTCCTGGCCCAGGCGCCAGTGGTGCCCGTCGGTCTGCATGGCACCGGCGGCGAAGGTGCCCTGCCGCAGGTCGGAGATGCTGCCTTCCCGCACCTTGAGGTCCAGGACCTCGGCCAGGGGGCCGCCGTCGGCCCCCCACGCGCTGGTGGCCGCCGGCTGGTCGTCGTACCAGGTGGGCGGAGGCGTGACCTCGGTGGCCACCAGCGGGACCGCCGTCCCGCCGGGGACCGGCGGCGCCGCGACCGGGAGCCGGGCCCCGGGCTCGGCCGTGACGACCGCCGCCGCGCGCAGGCCCTCCTCGGCCTGCCGGTGCTTCGCCTGCCCGATGGTGGCCCCGGCCCCGAGCAGCGACACGGCGATGCCCACCGACAGGAGCACCGGCACCGCCATCGCCGTCGTCCGCGCGGGTGTGGCCCGCAGGCCCACGGCGGCGAGGCGGCCCACCCGGCGGTCGAACAGGCGCATCAGCACGGTGGCCGGACGGATGAGCGGCGGCACGATCCAGGGAGCCAGCACGGCCAGCACGGGGATCACCACCAGCGCGACGCCGGGTGCCATCGCGGCGCGGAGCGTCGCGGGCAGGTCCATGAAGGCCATGACGAACAGCAGTGGGGCGCACAGGGTCACCAGCAGCAGCAGGCCGGTCACCAGGCGCGCCGTGCGCCGGGACGAGGCCACGGACAGCTCCGCGTCCCGCAACAGGGTGCCGGGGCTGACCCGTCCCGCGGCCAGCACGCTCGCCAGGGCCGCGAGCACCCCCACGCCCGCCGTGGCGAGGCAGACGGCCACCGCCGTCCACACCGTCCGGTCCGTGGCGGGAAGCGAGGCCTCCGCCGGGAACAGCCCGCGGTCCAGGAGGACGCTCCGGCCGAGTCCCGCCAGCGGAACCATGCCCAGGGCCGCGCCCACCGCCGCCGAGACCAGGCCGAGCCGCGCGACGTCGAAGGCGACGAGCCCGCGCAACCGGTTCGCGCCGACCCCCAGGGCGCGCAGCACGGCGAACTGGGAGAGCCGTTGGCCCGTCCACAGCGAGACGGTGGATCCGATGACCATCACCGCGCACATCAGCAGCATGGACATCAGGAGTGACAGGAGGTTCCGCGCGTCCTGCGCGGCGGCCCAGGCCGCCGAGTCCTTCTCGTACTCCGGGAGGCCGGCCCCGATGAAGAGCAGCGCGCCGGCGCCCAGCCCGGCGGCCGTCACGGCGCATGCCAGGGCCGCGGCCACCACTCTGCCGGGGTAGGCCCGGACCTCGGCGGCGAACAGCCGGCGCATGCTCGTCGGACCGGCGGGAGGGCTGGAAGGCGCGGACACGTTTGCTGACCTCCATCGGAGCGTGAGCCGGAACGAGCCGGGGAGGCCGCACTGACCGCGGCCTCCCCGAACTCGCTTCTTTGGAACGGGTCTTGCCCAATTATCGGCGCCTCAGTGGCACACGACGATGCTCACGGTGCCGATCGGGGCCTCGACCACGGTCTCCTCGTCCAGCTCCTGCAGAGCGAGAACGTTCAGCATGCGAAGTCACCTCCCCACTGCGACCGTCACCACGCGTCCGCCTCGTCTCCAGGAGACGGCTGGTGGCCGCGGCTTGACCCCGGCGATGAAAGCGTCGCTTCGCGTGGTTCCACTACTCGTTCGACGAACCGATCCCCCAGGCCACGCCGAACCGCCCTCAGGGCCCGAATTCGACACCCACCTCGCCCGGCCGATCCCGCGAGGTCGGCGCGCTCACCGAGCAGATCCGACCCGACGCGGGTACGGCGATGCAACCCGACCGGCAATCAGTAGTGGTAGCGGGCTGCCAGGATGATGATGTCCCGGTCGGTGACCAGGTAGACGAGGCGGTGCTCGTCGTCGATCCGCCGCGATCACGCGTACCACATAACGTACCCCTCAAGTGGGAGCGACGAACCGAACGAGTCAGCACCAAGTCAGCACGGAAAAGGGATCGGGGCCCGTCTCAAGGGAGGCGGGCCCCGGCCGACCTGCACTGTTGACAGGTCGAGTTATCTCAGCGCAATCAGACGCTCACACGTTGAAGCGGAACTCCACGACGTCGCCGTCCTGCATGACGTACTCCTTGCCCTCGATGCGGGCCTTGCCCTTGGAGCGGGCCTCGGCGATGGAGCCGGTCTCGACCAGGTCGGCGAAGGAGATGACCTCGGCCTTGATGAAGCCCTTCTGGAAGTCGGTGTGGATGACTCCGGCGGCCTCGGGGGCGGTGGCGCCCTTCTTGATGGTCCAGGCGCGGGCTTCCTTCGGGCCGGCCGTCAGGTAGGTCTGGAGGCCGAGGGTGTCGAAGCCGACCCGGGCGAGGGTGGCGAGGCCGGGCTCCTCCTGGCCCATGGACTGGAGCAGCTCCAGGGCCTCGGCGTCGTCCAGCTCGATCAGCTCGGACTCGATCTTGGCGTTGAGGAAGATCGCCTCGGCCGGGGCGACCAGCTGGCGCTGGGCGTTCTTGAAGTCCTCGTCGGCCAGCTCGTCCTCGTCCACGTTGAAGACGTAGAGGAAGGGCTTGGCGGTCAGCAGGTGGAGCTCGCGGATCGGGGCGGTGTCGAAACCCGCCTCGAAGAGGGTCTTGCCGGTCTCCAGGATCGCCTGCGCGGCCTCGGCGGCGGCCAGCACGGGGGCGGTGTCCTTCTTGAGGCGCGCCTCCTTCTGGAGTCGCGGCAGGACCTTCTCGATGGTCTGGAGGTCGGCCAGGATCAGCTCGGTGTGGATGGTCTCGATGTCGTCCTTGGGCGACACCTTGCCGTCCACGTGCACCACGTCCGGGTCGGTGAAGGCGCGCACGACCTGGCAGATCGCGTCCGACTCGCGGATGTTGGCGAGGAACTTGTTGCCCAGGCCCTCACCCTCGCTGGCGCCGCGCACGATGCCGGCGATGTCGACGAAGTCGACGGTCGCCGGGAGGATGCGCTGGGAGCCGAAGATCTCGGCGAGCTTGGTCAGCCGCTCGTCCGGGACGCCGACCACGCCGACGTTCGGCTCGATGGTGGCGAACGGGTAGTTGGCCGCCAGCACGTCGTTCTTGGTCAGGGCGTTGAACAGGGTCGACTTGCCGACGTTCGGCAGGCCGACGATTCCGATCGTGAGCGACATGAAGCGCAGTCCCGTGGGCTTGGAGGAGTTGGGTCGGCACCGTACGGGCCGACCCCCAAGTCTACGGGCAGCCTCCGCCGCGCCTCACTCCTCGGTCGCAGCCGCCCTGGGCTCCAGGAACTCCAGCCGGTTGCCCAGCGCGTCGTCGGCGTAGAAGCGCCGGTGGCCGGGCAGGTTGTCGTCCCAGGCCACCGGGTGGCCGTGCGCGGTGAGGCGGTCGGCGAGCGCGTCCAGCGAGCGGACCAGGATCCCCGGGTGCCCCTTGCGGGACGGGCGGAAGTCCGGGGTCACGCCCAGGTGCACCTCGACGCCGCCGCCCCGGAACCAGCAGCCTCCCCGGGCGGCCGGCACCGGCGGCTTCGGCAGTTCGGCCATGCCGAGCACGCCGGACCAGAACGCCCGGCACTCGTCCTCGGCGCCGGCCGGGATGTCGAGCTGGACGTGATCGAGCCGTTCGAACGTGAAATCGGTCATGTTGTCCCCCCGCGGGAAGCCCGTGTACGGATCCGGTGGTCATCGCTCGTCGGCTCGTCCGAGCAGGTCAGCCGACCTGAACGACGATCACATCACTACTCCGCCCAAAGACACGGGGCAAGACCTGAACGGTCCATTACACAGTGTGGCGATGATCGGACCGTACGTTGGGCGGGTGGAGCAGAGCATCCGTACCCAGCCGCCAGGGCCCAGACGCCGTCCGCCGACCGGCCTGGCCGCAGCCGCCGTCCCCGGCCCGGGCCGGGCCCCCGAGAGCGCCGGAGCCCCCGCCGGGCGCGGCTCCCGGCCGCGCCCGGCGGCCACCGAGAGCCCGGCCGGCCCCCGGCTGCGCCTGCGCGTGCCGCTGGGCGGGCAGCGCGGCGACGAACCGTCGGACGGGCGGCGGCGCACCGGCCGGCGGGCCCGGCTGACGGCCGTCGGCACCGGGGTGGTCGCCGTCCTGGCGACGCTCGCGGTGGCCGGCGTGGACCGGCTGCTGTTCGACGGCCTGGGCTGGGTGTTCGGCCTCGGCTACCTGGCGGTCTGCTTCCAGCTGGCCGTCCGGGTGCGCTACGTCGACCTGCTGGCCGCACCGATCAGCGGGCCGATCGCCTTCGCCCTCGCGCTGCTGCTGCTCGAACCGGTGAGCTCCCCGGGCGTCACCGCCCAGGTGGTCTCGCTGGCGACCGGGCTGGCGCTGCGGGCCGGCTGGCTGTTCTCCGGCACAGGGCTGGCCGCGCTGATCGTGCTCGCGCGGTTCGTCGCCCAGCGCCGGATCCACCGCTCCCGCTGACGCCGCCCTCCCGCGAGGCCTGAGCCGAGGACCGAGTGCCGAGCCCGGGGCCCGGCCCGCTCAGCCCTCCGCCCGGGCCGCCGCCATGGCGGCCCCGACGATGCCCGCGTCGTTGCGCAGCTCCGCCGGCACCACGCGCGCCTCGCGGTCCCTCAGCAGCGGCAGGAACCTCTCGTGCTTGCGGCTCACCCCGCCGCCGATCACGATCAGGTGCGGCGAGAACAGCCTCTCCACCAGGTCCAGGTAGTCGTCCACCCGCCCGGCCCACTGCTCCCAGTTCAGCCCGTGCCGATCCTTGGCGGCCGAGGAGGCCCGGCGCTCGGCGTCCTTGCCGCGCAGCTCCAGGTGGCCCAGCTCGGTGTTGGGCACCAGCGTGCCGTCCACGAACAGGGCGCTGCCGATGCCGGTGCCGAAGGTGAGCACCAGGACCACGCCCGGCTCGCCCCGGCCGGCGCCGTGCGTCAGCTCGGCCAGGCCGGCCGCGTCCGCGTCGTTCAGGACGGTCGCGGGCATCCCCAGTGCCTCGCGGAAGAGACCCGCCGCGTCCAGGTCGATCCAGCCCTTGTCCACGTTGGCCGCCGTTCTGGTGCGGCCGTCGACCACCACGCCGGGGAAGGTCAGCCCGACCGGGCCGTGGTGGTCGAAGTGGCGGACCACCTCGCAGACGGCGGCGACCACGGCCTCGGGCGCGGACGGCTGCGGGGTGAGCACCTTGTGGCGCTCCTCGACGAGCACGCCCCGGGCGAGGTCGACGGGCGCCCCCTTGATCCCCGAGCCGCCGATGTCCACGCCGAATACCGCCGTCATCACGTCCGCCCTCCGCCGTCGGCCGCGGACCGGGCCGGTCCGCGGCCGGTGGATTGTCCACAGCCCTGTGCACAAAGCTACGAGAGCGCGCCGGGGCGTGCACAGCGGAAGGCCCGGCGCCCCGAGTCGGGGGTGCCGGGCCTTCCGGGTGGGGTCAGAGCTTGCCCGCGGCCTCGGCGCGCAGGTCGCGGCGCAGCTCCTTGGGCAGCGAGAAGGTCAGGTGCTCCTCGGCGGTCTTGACCGTCTCGACCGTGTCGTAACCGCGCGCGGCCAGGAACTCCAGCACGCCGTCGACCAGGATCTCCGGCACCGAGGCGCCGCTGGTCAGGCCGACCGTGGTGACGCCCTCCAGCCACTCCTCGCGGATCTCCTCGGCGAAGTCCACCAGGTGGGCGGCCTTGGCGCCGTACTCCAGGCCGACCTCGACCAGGCGGACGGAGTTGGAGGAGTTCCTGGAGCCGACCACGATCAGCAGGTCGGTCTCCGCGGCCAGCTGCTTGACCGCGACCTGGCGGTTCTGGGTGGCGTAGCAGATGTCGTCGCTGGGCGGGCTGACCAGCGCGGGGAAGCGCTTCTTCAGCTCACCGACGGTGGCCATGGTCTCGTCCACGGACAGGGTGGTCTGGGACAGCCAGACGACCTTGGACTCGTCCCGGACCCGCACGTTGGCGACGTCCTCGGCACCGTCCACCAGGTGGATCCGGTCCGGGGCCTCGCCCATGGTGCCGATGACCTCCTCGTGGCCCTCGTGGCCCACCAGCAGGATGTCGAAGCCCTCGTCGGCGAAGCGCACGGCCTCCTTGTGCACCTTGGTGACGAGCGGGCAGGTCGCGTCGATGGTGGCGAGCTTCCCGGCCCGCGCCTCGTCGTGGACGGACGGGGCGACGCCGTGCGCGGAGAAGACGACGATCGCGCCCTGCGGCACCTCCTCCGTCTCGTCGACGAAGATCGCGCCCTTCTTCTCCAGGGTCTGCACCACGTACTTGTTGTGGACGATCTGCTTGCGGACGTAGATGGGCGCCCCGTACTGCTCCAGGGCCTTCTCCACGGCGATCACGGCGCGGTCGACTCCCGCGCAGTAGCCCCGGGGGGCGGCGAGCAGGACACGGCGCTGCGCGGTCTTGGACATGGCTCCATCGTACGGGCGGTGGCGGGTCGTGCCGCCCCGGCCGGGGAGCCGCGCCAACAGTGGACGCTTTCCGTGCGGACTCGGTCGATACCGCTCAAAATGTGGTGTCTATGAGCTCTGTGAGCGAGCGGGCAACGCCGAGCGGCCTGCGCCGCAGCCTGGGCGTGCGCGATCTGATGGTCTACGGACTGCTGTTCATCGCCCCGATGGCCCCGGTCGGCGTGTTCGGCGTGCTGGACGCCAGGAGCCACGGCGCCGTCGCCGCCGTGTACCTGGCCGCGACGGTGGCGATGGGCTTCACCGCCTTCTCGTACGCCGAGATGGTGCGCGCGGTGCCGCAGACCGGCTCGGTGTTCGCCTACGCGCGGGCCGGCCTGGGCGAGGGCCCGGGCTTCGTCGCCGGGTGGATGGCGATGCTCGACTACCTCCTGATCCCCGCAGTGGCCTACCTGTTCTCCGGGATCGCGCTGAACTCCCTGGTGCCGGACGTCTCCCGCTGGGTCTGGACGGCGCTCGCGGTGGTGGTGACCACCGCGCTCAACCTGGTCGGGGTGCGGACGGCGGCGGCGGTCGGGTTCGCGGTGCTCGCGATGGAGATCGCGGTGCTGCTGGTGTTCACAACCGCGGCCGTGGTGGCGCTGGTCCAGGACGGCCCCCGGCGCGGCTGGGACACCCCGTTCACCGCCGTCGGGGCGTTCTCGCCGACCGCGGTGATCTCGGCGGTGTCCGTCGCGGTGCTCTCCTACCTGGGCTTCGACGCGATCGCCACCTTCGTGGAGGAGGCGGTCGGCGCGTCCGCGGCGGTGGCCAGGGCGGTGCTCTGGTGCCTGGCGCTGGCCGGGGTGCTGTTCGTCGTCCAGACCTACCTGGCGGCGCTGCTGGAGCCGACCGGCCCGCAGCAGCTCGCGGCGGACCCGGCGGCCCAGGGCTCGGCATTCTACGACACCGTGGAGAGCGGGGTCGGGCACTGGCTGCACGTGCTGGTGGCGGCCAGCAAGGCGATCGGCGCGGCCTTCGCCGCCCTGGCCGGGCAGGCCGCGGCCGGCCGGCTGGTCTTCGCGATGGCCCGGGACGGCCGGCTGCCGCGGACGCTCGGCTCGGTCGACCCGGCCAGCGCGGTGCCGCGCCGGGCGCTGCTGACGGCCGCGGTGATCACGATGGCGGCGGCGGTCTGGGCGGCCGACCGGGACGACGGGCTGGACCAGCTCACCTCGGTGGTGAACGTGGGCGCGCTGACCGCCTTCGCGCTGCTGCACGCCTCGGTGATCGGCTGGTACGCGGTGCGGCACCGCTCGCGGCGGTGGCTGCGGCACCTGGTCGTGCCGGTACTGGGGATCGCGGTGATCGGGGCGGTGGTGTACGAGGCCTCGTCCACCGCGCAGCTGGTCGGGCTGGTCTGGCTGGCGGTCGGCCTGGCGGTGCTCGCCGTCCAGGGGGCGAGCGGCCGAAGCGGCGGCCCCGGCCGGGCCGGCGGGCGCCGACGGCCGTAGACGCGGCTGTCGCCGTTGCGGCGGACGTAGCCGTGTCGGCCGGCGCCGCTAGCCTCGTACGCATGGCCAACACCAGCTCCCCCGAAGCGCCGCTCCCGGTCGGCAAGGTCTCCGCGCTGATCGGCGGCTGGATCGACCGGCTCGGCGCGGTCTGGGTGGAGGGGCAGATCACCCAGCTCAGCCGCCGCCCCGGCGCGGGCGTGGTGTTCCTGACCCTGCGCGACCCCCAGGCCGACGTGTCGCTCACGGTGACCTGCTTCCGCTCGGTGTTCGACCAGGTCGCGGACGTGGTGCAGGAGGGCGCGCGGGTCGTCGTGCACGCCAAGCCGGAGTGGTACGCGGCGCGCGGGCAGCTGTCGATGCGCGCCTCCGAGATCCGGCCGGTGGGCCTGGGCGAGCTGCTGGCCCGGCTGGAGCAGCTGAAGCGGCGGCTCGCCGGGGAGGGCCTGTTCGCGGCCGAGCGCAAGAAGCCTCTGCCGTTCCTGCCGCAGTGCGTCGGGCTGGTCACCGGGCGCGGTTCGGCCGCCGAGCGGGACGTCCTGGAGAACGCCCGGCGGCGCTGGCCGGCCGTCCGCTTCGAGGTGCGCAACGTCCCGGTGCAGGGGGTCAGCGCGGTGGAGCGGGTGTGCGCGGCCGTGCGGGAGCTGGACGAGCACCCCGAGGTCGACGTGATCGTCGTGGCCCGCGGCGGCGGCAGCGTGGAGGACCTGCTGCCGTTCTCGGACGAGGGGCTGGTGCGGCTGGTCGCGGCCGCCCGTACGCCGGTGGTGAGCGCGATCGGGCACGAGCCGGACCAGCCGCTGCTGGACTTCGTGGCCGACCTGCGCGCCTCCACCCCGACCGACGCGGCCAAACGGGTGGTCCCGGACGTCGGCGAGGAGCTGGCGAAGATCCGCCAGCTGCGCGACCGCGCCCGCCGGCACGTGCTGTCCCGGGTCGAGCGCGAGCAGCACGGGCTGGACGGGGTGCGCAGCCGTCCGGCGCTGGCCGCCCCGCACCGGATGCTGGACGGGCGCGGGCAGGAGGTGGACGGCCTGCTGGAGCGGGCCCGGCGCACCCTGCGGCACCGGCTGGACCACGCGCAGAGCGACCTCGGGCACACCCTGGCCCGGGTGGTCGCGCTCTCCCCGGCGGCCACCCTGGAGCGCGGCTACGCGGTGCTCCAGCGGGCGGACGGCACGGTGGTGACAGACCCGGCGCAGGTCGCGCCCGGCGAGGGGCTGCACGCCCGGGTGGCGGGCGGCGGCCTCGACGTCACCGTGGACGCCCGGTAGGCAGGCCCTGACCACGGCCGGACGGGGCTGGGGAGTGTCGGCCCGAGCCCCTACGCTGGCACGCATGGCAGAGCAGCAGGAACAGCAGGACGCGGCGGCGCCGAACCCGGACGACGCGCTGGGCTACGAGCACGCCCGGGACGCGCTGCTGGACGTCGTCCGGCAGCTGGAGAACGGCGGAACCTCGCTGGAGGAGTCGCTGGCCCTGTGGGAGCGCGGCGAGCAGCTGGCGAAGGTGTGCCAGCGCTGGCTGGACGGCGCCCGGGCCCGGCTGGACGCCGCGCTGGCCGCCGAGGAGGGCGCGAGCCCGGGCGGGGAGTGAGGCCGCGCGGCGGCTGGAAACCGGGCGGGAGTGAAGCAGCTCACACCCGCTTGGGGAATCGTTGAATCTTCACCTATGTTGGAGGAAGTGATCGGCCGCGGCCGGTCACACCGACGAACTCCTTTCCGCATGAGGTGCACAAGCATGACCACCGACGCCCTGGTACTCGACGCCGCCGCCCAGGACCTGCTGTTCCGCGAGGCCCGCACCGCGAACACCTTCACCGACGAGCCGGTCTCCGAGGAGCAGATCCGGGCCATCTACGAGCTGGTCAAGTTCGGCCCGACCGCCTTCAACCAGCAGCCGCTGCGCGTCGTCCTGGTCCGCTCGGCCGAGGGCCGCGAGCGCCTCGTCCGGCAGATGGCGGACGGCAACAAGGAGAAGACCGCCGCCGCCCCGCTGGTCGCCATCCTGGCCGTGGACAACGAGTTCCACGAGGAGCTGCCGACCCAGCTCCCGCACTTCCCGCAGGCCAAGGACCTGTTCTTCTCGGAGCGCAGCGTCCGCGAGCAGTCCGCCACGCTGAACGGTGCCCTGCAGGCCGCCTACTTCATCGTCGGCGTGCGCGCCGCCGGCCTGGCCGCCGGCCCGATGACCGGCTTCGACGCCGACGGCATCAACAAGGAGTTCTTCGAGGACGGCGAGCACTCGGTGCTGGCCGTGGTCAACATCGGCCGGCCGGGCGAGGACGCCTGGTTCCCGCGTTCGCCGCGCCTGGCCTACGACGAGGTCGTCACCACCGTCTGATCCGCCCCGCGCACGCCCGAAGGGCCCCGCACCGGTTCGTCCGGTGCGGGGCCCTTCGGCGTGCGCGTGCGCGCGGAAGCGGGTGAGGGGGCGGGGCGAGTGCGGGGGCGGACTACTTGAGCGCCTGCGCCAGCTCGGCCAGCTCCTCGTAGGAGGCGGTGCCGGTGAGCAGGGTGGTCCCGACGCCGGTCTGCGCGGCCAGGGCGCGGTCCTTCTCGCCCTGCAGCCGGTCCCAGGTGCGGCCGGCCACCTCGGAGGTGCCGTCCGCCTTGGCGCCCTTGACGTAGTCCGACACCAGGGAGTCGCGCGAGACGTCGCTCTGCTCGACCGCCGCGTACTGGCCGGAGGGAGTCACGAAGCCCAGGTGCCAGGCGTTGCCCTTGCCGTTGTTCTGGTCGGCCGGCCGGTAGGCGACCGAGGTGGCCCGCCACTTCTCCGGCAGCCCCTCCGGGGCGAGCAGCGGGTACGGCGCGGCGCGCTTGGCGGAGGCCGCCGCGACCTTGTACTCGACCACGTGCACCGGGTCGCCGTTGGCGTCGTGCGGGAGGAACAGGTACCCGATCCAGACGATGAAACCGACCGCCAGCATCGACAGGACCATGTCCCGTACGGTCTGCCGACCCCTCATGCCCTTGCTGTCTGCTGCCACCCCCACATGGTGACTCATCCACACACCGGGACGGCCACCAGGGGTGTCCACGTACGGATGAAAGGGGTCGAACCGGTGTTTTCCGCCACAGAGCAGCGACCCGCGCCACAGACAGTCATCTCATGGGCAGATACGATCGCAATACCCTCACCACGGCGTTCGACCTGGCAGTAGTCGGGCGCTCACTGGCCGTCGCGTACAGAGAGGTAACGACGATGACCACGCAGTACCCGCACCACCTTCCCAGTGCCCTGGAGGTCGCGCCCGAGGCTCCCGACCGGAACCTCGCGCTCGAGCTCGTCCGGGTCACCGAGGCGGCCGCGATGGCCGCCGGCCGGTGGGTCGGACGTGGCGACAAGAACGGCGCGGACGGTGCCGCCGTGAAGGCGATGCGCACCCTCGTCTCGACCGTGTCGATGAACGGCGTGGTCGTCATCGGCGAGGGCGAGAAGGACGAAGCCCCGATGCTCTACAACGGCGAGCGGGTCGGCGACGGCACCGGCGCCGAGTGCGACGTCGCGGTCGACCCGGTGGACGGCACCACGCTGACCGCCAAGGGCATGAACAACGCGGTGGCCGTGCTGGCCGTCGCCGACCGCGGCACCATGTTCGACCCCAGCGCCGTGTTCTACATGGACAAGCTGGTGGCCGGCCCGGAGGCCGCCGAGTTCGTCGACATCACCGCCCCGGCCGCGGTCAACATCCGCCGGGTCGCCAAGGCCAAGGGCAGCGCCGTCGAGGACGTCACCGTCGTCGTGCTCGACCGCCCGCGCCACGACGGCCTGGTCCGGGAGATCCGCGAGGCGGGCGCCCGGATCAAGTTCATCTCGGACGGCGACGTGGCCGGCGCCATCATGGCCGCCCGCGAAGGCACCGGCGTCGACCTGCTGATGGGCATCGGCGGCACCCCCGAGGGCATCATCGCGGCCTGCGCGATGAAGTGCATGGGCGGCGTGATCCAGGGCCGGCTGTGGCCCAAGGACGAGGCCGAGCGGCAGAAGGCCCTGGACGCCGGCCACGACCTGGACCGGGTGCTCACCACGGACGACCTGGTCAGCGGCGAGAACGTGTTCTTCGTCGCCACCGGCATCACCGACGGCGAGCTGCTGCGCGGCGTGCACTACCGCTCGGAGACCGCCACCACCAGCTCGCTGGTGATGCGCTCCAAGAGCGGCACCATCCGCGAGATCAACTCCACCCACAAGCTCTCGAAGCTGCGGGCGTACAGCGCGATCGACTTCGACCGCGCCAACTGAGGCCCGGAAGAACGCGGCACCGCGGCCCCGGCGGAATCCCCCTCCGCCGGGGCCGCGGCGCGTCGCCGTCCCGCTCTCGGGCCCGCCGTCACCCGGCTATCCGGCGCCGCGCGGCCTCCGTCGCCCGGGCCGCCTCGCGCAGCTCCGCGTCCCGGCGGCGGCGCCGGGCCAGCACCACCCGCCGCTCGGCGGCCGTCAGCCCGCCCCAGACCCCGTACGGCTCCGGCTGGGCCAGCGCGTGCTCGCGGCACTCCAGCAGCACCGGACACCGGGCGCACACCTGCTTGGCCTGCTCCTCGCGCGACAGCCGGGCCGCCGTGGGCTCCTTGGAGGGCGCGAAGAACAGCCCCGCCTCGTCCCGCCGACACGCGGCACCGGTGTGCCAGGGGTTGTCCTCGCCCGCGGGGGCACCTGCCTGGCCGCCCTGGGGCTGCGGCTGCGGCCGGACGCCGGGGCGGCGCTCCAGGACCTGCGCGGCGGCGACTGGCGAGGTGGTGCGGGACTCGATCGGATGCAGCACGGCCGTACTCCTGACGAGGCTCTCGGACACGGGGATCCCTCGCTCCCCCGCCGGCCGCGAGCCCCCGCTGTCCAACCCGGCACGGCCGCTCGGCCGCCTCCGGTGCGCAGCCGTCCAAGAAGCGATGTGCGGAAGGAACTACCCCGCCCGGCCGCGATTCATGCACACTGCACGCAATCGACTACGCAGCGCACTGGCCGCAACGCCGAGCGCCCGGCCGGGAGTTGATCCACGGTCGGGCGCTTCGCAGGTCAATGGCGGTCAGTCGACGCCGAGTTGGCGGCGCACCCACTCCTTCAGCTTCTTGCCCCGGCGCGGCTTCGCCTCACAACCGCCGAACAGCGCAAGGCCCTTGACCCGGACAACCGGAGCGTACGGGTCCGCCGCGGTCGTCTCCCGGACGTCGAAACCGCCGAAGATGCCGATGCCGGAGCCCTGCAGGGTGACGTTCTCCGGGACCCGGACCTCGACCCCGCCGAAGATCGCCGTCACGGTGATCTCCACCTCGGGGGACTCGAACACGGCGTCGGTCAGGTCGATGTCCACCCCGCCGAACGCGGCGAAGGCGCTCAGGTGCGAGCCCACCCGCCAGCGGCCCTTGCGGGCGGCGCCACCGAAGATCGCCACCACCGTGGGGGACTCCAGGCGCGCGGGCGGCTGCGGCGGCGACGGCTGCGGGGCGGCCGGCGGCGGCTTCTCGAAGGACAGCGGACGGGCCGGCAGGTCCCGGGTCAGCGGCGCGAGGTCGCCGAAGGTCTTCGCGGCGTAGGCGGCCTCGATCCGCTCGGCGTGCTCGTCCGCGTCCAGGCGGCCCTCGGCGTAGGCGTCCCGCAGCAGTTCCGCGACCTTCTCGCGGTCGGCGTCGGAGACGCGCAACTCCGCTTCCGCGGCCGGCGCGTGCGGGCGCGGTGCGGCATGCGCCCCGCTCTCGGGCTTGGTCATCGGTACGGGCGCCGGCACCGGCGGCTGCCCCGGGTCGTCGTGCGACGGCGAGTTGTCCACGGGATCAGACTAGTCGCTCGCACTCCCGAGCGAGTGAGCCCGGTCACGCAAGGCTGCCCTGTCCGCATGCCGACCTCCGGCGGGTCCTACCCTTGATGGTGCTTCGCCGACGCAGCCGGACCAACTGGACAGCTAAGGACCGCCCCCATGGCTCCCACGCCAGACTTCGAGTACAGCGACCTGCTCCCCCTGGGCGCTGACCCGACCCCGTACCGCAAGCTCACCTCCGAGGGTGTCTCCACCTTCGAGGCCGGCGGTCGCACCTTCCTCCAGGTCGAGCCCGAGGCGCTGCGGCTGCTGACGGCCGAGGCGATGCACGACATCTCGCACTACCTGCGCCCCGCCCACCTCGCCCAGCTGCGCCGCATCCTGGACGACCCGGAGGCCAGCCCCAACGACCGCTTCGTCGCGCTCGACCTGCTGAAGAACGTCAACATCTCGGCCGGCGGCATCCTCCCGATGTGCCAGGACACCGGCACCGCGATCGTCATGGGCAAGCGCGGTCAGAACGTGCTGACCGAGGGCGGCGACGAGTCCGCCATCGCGCGCGGCGTGTTCGACGCGTACACCAAGCTCAACCTGCGCTACTCCCAGATGGCCCCGGTGACCACCTGGGACGAGAAGAACACCGGCAACAACCTGCCGGCCCAGATCGAGCTGTACGCCACCGACGGGGACGCGTACAAGTTCCTGTTCATGGCCAAGGGCGGCGGCTCCGCCAACAAGTCGTACCTGTACCAGGAGACCAAGGCCATCCTGAACGAGGCGAGCATGCTCTCGTTCCTGGAGCAGAAGATCCGCTCGCTGGGCACCGCGGCCTGCCCGCCGTACCACCTGGCCATCGTGATCGGCGGCACCAGCGCCGAGTTCGCGCTCAAGACCGCCAAGTACGCCTCGGCGCACTACCTGGACAACCTGCCGACCTCGGGCAACGCCAAGACCGGCCACGGCTTCCGCGACCTGGAACTGGAGGCCAAGGTCACCGAGCTGACCCAGAAGATCGGCATCGGCGCCCAGTTCGGCGGCAAGTACTTCTGCCACGACGTGCGCGTGGTGCGCCTGCCGCGGCACGGCGCCTCGCTGCCGGTCGCGATGGCCGTCTCCTGCTCCGCCGACCGCCAGGCGCTCGGCAAGATCACCGCCGAGGGCGTGTTCCTGGAGCAGCTGGAGACCGACCCGGCGAAGTACCTGCCGGACACCACCGACGAGCACCTCGACGACGACGTGGTGCGCGTCGACCTCGACCAGCCGATGTCCGCGATCCGCGCCGAGCTCTCCAAGTACCCGGTGAAGACCCGGCTGTCACTCACCGGCACGCTCGTGGTCGCCCGCGACATCGCCCACGCCAAGATCAAGGAGCGCCTGGACGCCGGCGAGGGCATGCCCAAGTACCTCCAGGACCACCCGGTCTACTACGCGGGCCCGGCCAAGACCCCCGAGGGCTACGCCTCCGGCTCCTTCGGCCCGACCACGGCCGGCCGGATGGACTCCTACGTCGACCAGTTCCAGGCGGCCGGCGGCTCGATGGTCATGCTCGCCAAGGGCAACCGCAGCAAGCAGGTCACCGACGCCTGCGCCGCGCACGGCGGCTTCTACCTCGGCTCGATCGGCGGCCCGGCCGCCCGTCTCGCCCAGGACTGCATCAAGAAGGTCGAGGTGCTGGAGTACGCAGAGCTCGGCATGGAGGCGGTCTGGCGCATCGAGGTCGAGGACTTCCCGGCCTTCATCGTCGTCGACGACAAGGGCAACGACTTCTTCCGCGAGACCACCGAGGGCCCGCTGATCACCAACCTGCGCGTCCGCTCCAAGGAGTAGCCCCGCCCGGGGCCGTCCCCGCACGCCCCCGCAGCACCCCCCGAACCGCCCCGGCCGCTGGAACCCGCGCCCGGGGCGGTTCCACGTCCGTGCCCGCACCGGCCGATCCGCGCTCAGGCGTCGAAGTCGTACTCCAGGACGTAGGAGGCGGCGTCCAGGGTCATCTCGTTGAGTTCGACGACCTGCCCCTCGTCGGCGAAGGCGGTGCGGCAGATCAGGATGACCGGGGTGCCGGCGGACAGTTCCAGGCGGGTGGACTCCTCCGAGCTGGGCATCCGGGAGCGGACCTCCTCGCGGAAGTGCACGGGCTTGGCGCCGACCTCGGCGAGCCGGGCGAAGATGCCGCCGGGGCCGGTGTCCTCGCGGGTGATGGCGGTGCCCGCGACCAGCCCGGCGGGCAGGTAGGAGGTGGAGAGCAGCACCGGCTTGCCGTCCAGCACGAAGCGGCGCTGCCGCACGCACATCGGGGCGCCCGGGTCGACCCCGAGCACCCGCGCCACGTGCTCGGGCGCGCCCTGCTCGGCGACGGTCACCTGGTCGACCACCAGGCTGCGGTTGTCGATGTCCGCCGACCATATCGACCGGCCGGACCCCCACTGCCCCTGCGCCAGCCGCTGGATGCCGCGCCGGCGCAGCGGCCGGAAGTCCCGGACGAACACCCCGGCGCCGCGGCGCGCCTCGGCGATGCCCTCGCTCTGCAGCACGCCGAGCGCCTGACGAGCCGTCATCCGGGCCACGCCGTACTCGTCCATGAGGTCGTTCTCGCCGGGCAGGCGGTCGCCCGCGCGGTACCGGCCGGCGGCGATGGCCGCCTTCAGCGCTTCGGCGATCCGCTGGTACTTGGGCTGCTTGTCGCCACTGCTACCGGTCATCGCCGCTCTCCCTCTGCCTCGGACAAATCGTAGGCGCGCCCGCGGCCGCCGGTAAGGAGATACGACGGGCCGTTGACATCTCTAGAGATATTAGCTTCTCTAGAGATGCTGGGCACACGCCGAAAGGAGCAGGCGGTGAGCACCCGACAGCGCGACACCTCGGCCTACCGGCCACACACGGGTGAACTCGTCCTCGACCGGAGGACCGGACGCACCGGCATCTACATGGACACCCTCGGCGGCGAGCACTACCTGCGCCCCGAGGGCGGCGGCCGGGAATGGACCGCCGAACCGCACCAGGTCTCACCCGTTCCCGGGCCCCGCGATTCGACTGAATGGGATCATTTGCGGTAATTGCGGCAAAATCCACGCAAATCGCAACGTTCAGGACTCGACAATCCCCCGGTGAATCCGGAATTCCGGAACGCCGGACGCCCCACGACCGGCACGTTACGGATAGCACCGGTCACCATGCGTGCACCAGGGGCCGAAATCGGCCACCACGGTGCACTCGCACACGAATTGGCGCGCATAACCGACGGCGCCCCCGCGCCCGGACAGGGCGCGGGGGCACTCGGCCACAACGGCTTACGGGTTGCCGCCGACCGCGTTCTCCGGCCGGTACGGGCCGCCCGGCTCACCGGCGGGCTCCTCGATGTACTGGCCCTCGTCACCGAAGGAGCCGTTCTCGAACGCGTTCTTCTCCGCGTCGGTCGGCGCGGTGTACCCGGTCGGGTCCGAGGCCGCGGTCACCGCGCCCTCCACAGCCTTGCCCGCCTCCACAGCGGCGGCCGGGGTGCCGGTCTGCGCCGCGTTCTCGGGCGTCGACAGCACCGGGGTCTCGCTCTGGTCATTGGCCATTGGGCGGCCGCCTTTCGGTCATCAAATGTGTTCAGCCCGACCTCTGTGGCGCGGGCGCGCGGACAGTATCGTAGGGTTGATTAAATGTCCGATAAACATCGTGCGACTTGCGGCGCCGTCCGGCAGAGTCGGGCGTCCGCCTAAGCTGAAGCCTCGCGGCGGACCGCCGAGCGCCCTTTCACGGAATCGACACCACAGGCCATCGGGGGACTTCATGGAGTTTCTGGAGACGCCGCAGAACCCTGCGCTGCGCTTCCAAGTCCTCGGTCCGGTCCAGGCCTGGCTCGACGGCAAGCCCCTCTCCCTCGGATCGCCCCAGCAGCAAGCGGTGCTCACCACCCTCCTGCTGCACTCCGGACGCCCGGTCACCACCCAGGACCTGGTCGACGCCCTCTGGGGCGACCGGCCCCCCACCCAGGCCGTGGCCGCGCTGCGCACCTACATCTCCCGCCTGCGCTCCGTCATCGAGCCCCGGCGCGAGGTGCGCCGGCCCGCCGAACTGCTGGTCTCCGTCGCCGACGGCTACGCGCTGCGCATCCCGGGCGAGGCCCTCGACCTGACGGTCTTCGAGCGGCTCTCCGCCGAGGCCGCCACCGCCCGCACCTCCGGCGACAAGCACAAGGCGCACCGGCTGCTGACGCAGGCGCTGGACCTGTTCAGCGGACGTCCGCTGACCGGCGTCCCCGGCCCGTACGCCGACGCCCAGCGCGGGCGGCTGGCCGAGCGCCAGGTGGCGGCGACCGAGGAGCTGTGCGCCGCCGCGCTCGACATCGGCCTGCACGCCGAGATCGTCGGCGAGCTCGACAACCTGACGACAGAGCACCCACTGCGCGAGCGCCTGCGCGAACTGCTGATGCTGGCGCTGTACCGCTGCGGACGCCAGGCCGAGGCACTCGGTGTCTACACCGACACCCGCAAGCTGCTGATCGAGGAGCTCGGGGTCGAACCGGGCGCGGGCCTGTCCGCGATGCACACCCGCATCCTCGCGGCCGACCCGGCGCTCGCCGTCCCGGTCGCCCCCGCCCCTGGCCCCACCGTCCGCGAGGACGGCCCGGCCACACCCCCCGCTCCGGCCCAACTCCCGGCCGACGTATCCGACTTCAGCGGACGAACGGAACTGGCGGTCGACCTCTCGGCGGCCCTGATGAACGCCACCGGTCAGGCCGTGGTCGTGACCTCGCTGGCCGGCATCGGCGGCGTCGGCAAGACCACCCTCGCGGTTCACGTCGCCCACCGGGTCCGCGCCGAGTTTCCGGACGGGCAGCTGTACGTCGACCTGCGCGGAGCCGGCGTCTCGCCCGCCGACCCGGCGGTCGTCCTGGGCGACTTCCTGCACGCGCTCGGTGTCGCCGACAACCCCGAGTCGCTCGAACAGCGTGCCGCCCTCTACCGCTCACTGCTCGCGAACCGCCGCATGCTGATCCTGCTGGACAACGCGCGCGACGCGGAGCAGATCCGGCCGCTCATCCCCGGCGTCTCCGGCTGTGCCGTGCTCGCCACCAGCCGGTCCCGGCTGGCCGACATCCCCGGCGCCCAGCTGTTCGACGTCGAGGAGCTGACCCCCGACGAGGCGCTGGCGCTGTTCTCGGCCGTCGTCGGCGAGCAGCGGGTCGCCGCCGAGCCCGAGGCCGCCATGAAGGTGGTCACCGCCTGCGGCTTCCTGCCGCTGGCCGTACGCATCGCCGCCGCCCGACTGGCCAGCCGCCCGCGGTGGAGCGTCTCCGACCTGGCCCGTCGGTTAGCCGACCAACGCCGACGGCTGGACGAACTCCAGCTCGGCAACCTCGCGGTGGAGACCACCATCGGGCTCGGCTACGGACAGCTGTCCGCGACCGAGGCCCGCGCCTTTCGGCTGCTCGCGCTGATCGACTCCCCCGACGTCCCCCTGGCGGCCGCCGCAGCACTGCTCGGCGTGGACGAGTACACCGCCGAGGACCTCGCCGAGGCCCTGGTCGAGGCGAACATGCTGGAGTGCTTCGCCCCCGGCCGCTACCGCTACCACGACCTGCTCCGGCTCTACGCCCAGCGGCAGAACGAGCGGACAGGAGACACCGGCGAGCAGGAGCAGGCGGTGCTCCGGCTGCTCGACCTGCTGATCCCGACCGTGCGAAACGCGGCCCAGGTGATCGAGCCGGACGAACCCGTGCTCGAACAGCTGACCGCACCCACGTCGCCGGGAATCGGCCTGCCCACGAGTCAGGCCGCACAGGACTGGCTGCGTACCGAGGGCGGTCTGTTGCTCAGCACCGTCGAGGCCGCCGCGAGCGGCCCCGGCGCCCTGCAGCGCGCAGCCATCGACCTGTTGAACTACCTGATCAGCATCGACCCGGACCCGACCCGCGGCCCCCGGGCACTGCGGACCCTGGAGGCCATCGGTGCGGACGCGCGTCGTCGTGACGACTCGGCCGCGCTCGCCCGGGTGCACTTCGCCCGCGGCACCCTGCAGTCCGACACCAGCGACTTCCAGGGGGCCGAACAGTCCTTCCGCCGGAGCCTGGACCACCAGGCGCCGGACGACCCGACCGTCCTGCTCCTCGCCACGGCCAACATGCTGGGCGTGATGCTGAACGTCGGCAACCGTCCGGCCGAGGCCCTGTCGTTCTACGAACAGGCCCGTGCCACCAGCCAGGCCGTCGGCGCACCGACGGCCGAGGCGCGGGTGGTCAGCAACATGGCCCGGGCTCAGCACCGGCTCGGCATGACGGAGACGGCGATCCGGTCCGCCGGCGAGGGTGTCGCCGCCGCTCGGGAGTCCAAGAACGGCCCGCTGCTCGCGCAGACGCTCTACCAGCTCGGTGTGGTGCTCTCCGGCGCCGAGGCCGTCCCGCACCTGAGGGAGGCGCACGAGCTGTACCAGTCGCAGCAGAACGCCCTGTGGGGCGGTTACACCCTGGCCCGCCTCGCCACCGCCCTGCTCGCGGCCGGGCAGCCCACCGAGGCCGCCGAGGCGGCCGGCGAGTCGCTCGCGATCGCCCAGGAGCTGGACTCCGCCTACTGCCAGGGCCTGGCGAACGCCGCACTCGGCGAGGCGCTGCTGGCGCTCGCCCAGCCGGCCCGTGGGCTCGCCTGCCTCCAGGAGGCACATGCGATCTTCATCCGGCTCGGTGTGCCCGAGGCCTCCCCCGTGGCGGACCTCATCTCCCAGCAGCACACCGAGCCCTTCTCTCCCCCCGCGCCGTAAGGCCTCCGCTCCCCCACGGAAGACCTCCCCCGTTCCGCGCGTCGGCGCTCCCGCAGCCCCCCGGCTGCGGGAGCGCCCTCAACGCTTCCCCGGCGCTGGACTCCACTCTGCACCGCGCCGATTGACGTTCGATAAACGTCCGATAGTCGGCCTGCGGATCGGCAAAACCGCAGGTCATCGACGTCAGCCTGACGCGTTGTCCGGCGCGCGGGGCCTCGCGCACAACCCCGCCCACACCCTCGTGCTTCCGCAACCCGGGCCACAACGGTCCAAGCACGGCGAGTTGGCCGGAAAGGGACCCCATGGCGCAGTGATCGCGCATATTCTCAGATGCCAGTACGCACACGAGTGTCTGCCGGATGCCCATCGGGGCGCAGTCCGTCCGTGTGGTGCGCAGAGCGTGACGTACCGCCACCGGCAGCGGCCCGCTGGGCCGCGGGAGGAGCCACCGGAGGCCACGGGTGGAAGGGTGTCTCGCAACGTGACGACCGGACAGATATCCGACCCGTTCCCCGTCGGCGAGGACGCGGGCGACGACGATCCCGAGGTACGGCGGCGGCGGGCGGCCCGGGCGCTGCAGGCGGTCGCCTTCGACACCATCGGCGCCGGGTACGGCGAGGCCTTCCCGGCCAAGGACGGCCAGCTGGCCTGCGTCCGGCGGCTGCTCGCCGGGCTGGAACCCGGCGCCCGGGTGCTGGACGTCGGCTGCGGCACCGGCGACCCGACCGTCCGGCAGCTGGCCGCGGCCGGTCTGCGGGTGATCGGCGCGGACCTCTCCGACGGGATGCTCACCCTGGCCCGGCGGACCGCTCTCCCCGGCGTCTTTGCGCCAGTCTTCCATCGGATCGACCTGTACGATCTGGCCACCGAGCGTGCGGACCGGGTCTGGAACGCCCCCGAACTGGGGCCGGACGGGCGGGGCGGCTTCGCCGCGGTCACCGCGTTCTTCTCGCTGATCCTGCTGCCGCAGGACGAGATTCCGACCGTGCTCGGGCGGCTGCGCGAACTCCTGCGTCCGGGGGGACTGCTGGCGCTCGGTATGGTCGAGGCGGACCTGGATCACGTTCCGCTTCCGTTCCTTGGCAGAGAGCTGCGGATCAGTGGGTATCTGAGGGAGGATCTGGAGCGGGTTCTGGTCTCGGCCGGCTTCGCCGTCGAGGAGTGCTCGGGGCATCCGTACGCACCGGCCAGCACCTCGCTGCCGCCGGAGGAACAGCTGTTCCTGTGCTGTCGACGCGTCGGCTGATCGAACCGGGACAGGACCGGCCGTACCCGCGGCCGGCGCAACAGAACAGCTCACCGACCACACCGAATCCAGGACAGGCAGCCGTGCGCGACCAGCTCAAGACCGAGGCGGAGCAGCCGCCCGCCGTCCCGGGCCAGCGCCGCCAGGTCCCGGCCGCGCCACCGACCTCGGCCCCGGCTCCGACCGCCCCGGCCCTGGCGGTGGCCCCGGCGGCCCCGGCCCGACGGACGGGCGCACGGCCGGAGCGCGCCGAGATGGCGGACCGCCTGGCATACCTCGACTCGGCGACCCGGCGGATCAACACCGCCCTCGACCTCGCCGCGACGCTGCGCAACATCGGCCGGGTGCTCGTCCCGACGCTCGCCGACGCCGCCGTCGTCCACCTGCGCGACCCGCTGCCCAACGTCGAACGCGAACCCGGATTCCCGGAGGAGCTGCGGATACACCACAGCACCGGCACCCGGATCGGCCGCCGCGGCCGCCCGAGCGGCCTGGACGACCGGCGCCGCTCCCGCTACGGCGCCCGCTCGACCGCCGACGGCGGCCCGGCCACCCCGGTGACCCGCGGCGGGGCGCTCGCCCACGCCCTGCTGAGCCGCCGCCCCGCCGAGGCCGCCGTCCTGGGCACGCCCTCCGCCGAGCGCGCCGAGACGCTGCTGCGCGAGCTGTACGGCACCCGCGGGGTGGCCCGGCTGGCCGCCGGCACCTCCGTCCTCGCCCTGCCGCTGCGCGGCCGCAAGGCGGTGCTCGGGCTGTTGATACTGATCCGCCGCCCTCCCGAACGCAGCGGCCGCCCGGTCTTCGACGCCGCGGACACCGCGACCGCGGCGCACCTCGCCACCCAGGCCGGGCTGGCCGTGGACACCGCGCTGCGCTACGCCCGCGAGTGGGAGATCGCCAACGAGCTGCAGCGCAGCATGCTGCCGCTGCGCCTGCCGCAGTCGCACGGCGTCCGGATCGCCCAGCGCTACCTGCCCGGCGAGCGCGGCGCCCAGGTCGGCGGGGACTGGTACGACGCCGTCCCGCTGCCCGGCAACCGGGTCGCCCTGATCGTCGGCGACGTGATGGGCCACTCGCTCACCTCGGCCGCCATCATGGGCCAGCTGCGCACCAGCGCCCAGACCCTGGCCGCCCTCGACCTGCCGCCGCACGAGGTGCTCTACCACCTGGACGAACAGGCCCAGCGGCTCGGCCGCGAACAGCACCTGGCCACCTGCGTCTACGCGGTGTACGACCCGATCGCCAACCGGGTGGTGATGGCCAACGCCGGGCACGTCCCGCCGGTGCTGGTCCGCCCGGACGGCACCGCCGAGCTCGTCGAACTGGACTCCGGGGCGCCGATCGGCGTCGGCGGGGTGGACTTCAACTCCGTCGAACTGCCCGCGCCGCCCGGCTCGGCGCTGCTGCTGTTCACCGACGGCCTGGTGGAGACCCGCACCCGCCCGATCAGTGACGGCCTGGAGCTGCTGCGCGCCCGGATCGCCGCCGCCCGCTGGCAGTCCCCGGAGCAGCTGTGCCAGGAGGCGCTGCGGATCCTGCCGCCCGGCGACCGCGGCGACGACATCGCGCTGCTCGGCGCCTGCTTCGACGGCATCCCGGCCGGGGACGTCGCGCACTGGTACCTGCAGCCGCGCAACGAGACGCCCGGACGGGCCCGCCGGCTGGCCGCGCACACCCTGCGCCGCTGGGGGCTGGACGAGCTCAGCGAGGCGACCGAGCTGATGGTCAGCGAGCTGGTGACCAACGCCGTCCAGCACGCGACCCGGCCGGTCACCCTGAGCCTGGTGCGCACCACCCGGCTGCGCTGCGAGGTCGGCGACGACAGCCCGCTGCTGCCGCGCCCGCGCCGCACCGGGCCGGAGGACGAACGCGGGCGCGGGCTGCAGATAGTGGCCCGGTGCGCGGACCGCTGGGGCGCGACCAGGCTGGGCACCGGCAAGGTGGTCTGGTTCGAGCAGCGGCTGCCCGCGAACGTGAACGTGAACGCCGGGGCGTGAGCGCGCCGTTGTGAGCGCGCCGCCGTGAACGCGGTGTTGCGAGCGGCCGCCGTGAACCCGGTGCCGTGCACGCGACGGCGCCCGGCGGGAACGAGTCCCACCGGGCGCCCCGGGTCGGTCCGTCAGGCCCGGGCCGGCTCCTTGGCCGGCTCCTGCGCCGACCGCTCCGACTGCTCCGTCTGCGCCGACTGCTCCGCCAGCCGGGCGATCAGCTGCTCGCCCTCCATGTCCACCCGCGGCACGACCTTCTCCAGCCGCTTCGGGAACCACCAGGCCGCCTTGCCGAACAGCGCCATCGCGGCCGGCACCAACGCCATCCGCACCACGAAGGCGTCCACCAGCACGCCCACCGCGAGGGCGAAGCCGATCGGCTGGACGATCGGGTCGTGGCCGAAGACGAACGAGCCGAACACCGCCACCATGATCAGCGCGGCCGCGGTGACCACCCGGGCCCCGTTGCGCACACCGCCCACCACGGCCTCGCGCGGCGCCACGCCGTGGACGTGCTGCTCCTTCATCCCGGAGACCAGGAACAGCTCGTAGTCCATCGCCAGCCCGAACAGCACGCCGATCAGCAGGATCGGCACGAAGCTCACCACCGGGCCGACCCTGGGCACGTCGATCAGGCCGTCCAGCCAGCCCCACTGGTAGACCGCGACCACCGCGCCGAGCGAGGCGGTGACGCTGAGCAGGAAGCCGGCCACCGCCTTGAGCGGGACGAGCACCGAGCGGAACGCCAGCGCCAGCAGCACCACCGCGATCCCGACGATCACCGCGAGGAAGGGCGGCAGCGCCTGGCCGAGCTTGGTGGAGACGTCGATGTTGGCGGCCGTGGTGCCGGTGACGGCGATGTCCGCGCCGGTCGCCGCCTTGAGCTCCGCCTTCTGGTCGCGGATCTCGTTGACCAGCGCCTTGGTGTCCGCGTGGTCCGGGCCGGTCCGCGGGATGACGGTCACCAGCGCGGTGCCGCTCGCCCGGTCGACGGTCGGCGGCAGCAGCGTCCCGACGCCGTCGAGGGTCTGGAGCTTCGCGGCCACGCCCTGCACCGCCTGCTCGGGCCGCGGCGCGCCGTGGGCGTCCACGACGACCACCAGCGGCGCGTTGAAGCCCGGCCCGAAGCTCTCGCCCACCAGGTCGTAGGCCTTGCGGGCGTCCGTCCCGGCGGCCTGCGAACCGCCGCTCGGCAGGCCGAGGTTCAGGCTCGCGGCGGGCACCGCCAGGGCGCCCAGCCCGGCCAGTGAGACCAGCAGCACGGGCAGCGGGCGGCGGACCACGAAGCGGCCCCAGCGCTCGCCCGTGGTGGTGCGGCCGTTGGCGGTCAGGGCCCGCTTCCAGATCGGCAGCCGGTCGATGGCCCGGCCGGTGAAGCCCAGCACGGCGGGCAGCAGGGTGATCGCGACCAGGACGGCCACCACGACGGCGCCGGAGGCGGCCAGGCCCATCACCGTGAGGAAGGGGACGCCCGCGACGGCGAGTCCGGCGAGCGCGACGACCACGGTCAGGCCGGCGAAGACGACGGCGCTGCCGGCGGTCGCGGTGGCCCGGGCGGCTGCCTCCTCCGGCTCCAGGCCCTCGTCCAGGTGGCGGCGGTACCGGAACAGGATGAACAGCGCGTAGTCGATGCCGACCGCGAGGCCGACCATCAGGGCCAGCACCGGCGCGGTGGTGATGATCTCGAAGGAGCCGGTGAGCGCCAGCAGGCCGGCCATCGTCACGCCGACGCCGACCAGCGCGGTCAGCAGCGGCAGCCCGGCGGCGACCAGCGTGCCGAGGGTGACCACCAGGACCACCCCGGCCACCGCCAGGCCGATCGCCTCGCTGCCGCCCTCGATCTGGGCCATCGTGTTGTACGCGTCGCCGCCGAAGGCCACGTCCAGCCCGGCCGCGCGGGCCGGCTCGGCGGCGGCCTTCACGGCCTCGCGCTGCTGGTCGGTGACGTCGGCGAGCTTGTGGTCGAACGAGACCAGGGCGATCGCGACCTTCCCGTCCGGCGAGAGCGCGCCGGTGGCGTACGGGTCGGGCACCGCGGCAACGCCCGGCACCCGCGCGATCCGGGCGACGGCCTCGCCGACCGCCTTGCCCGCCTCGGGCGTCGCGACGCCGCCGGGCGCACCGGCGGCGAAGACGACCTGCGCGGAGCCGTGGCCCTGCTCCGGGAAGGTGTCCTTGATCCGGTCCAGGGTGGCCTGGGCCTCGGTGCCCGGGACCTTGAACTCGTCGGTGGTCTTGCCGGCGAAGGCGCCCGCGGCTCCGCCGATGGCGATGAGTACGGCGATCCAGACGGCGACGACGGCTCGCCGTCGTCGGAAGCAGTATCGGCCCAGTCGGTACAGGTACGTGGCCATCGGCGGTCCCTCGGGTCGGTCAGGGCAGGTCGCGTCCCACCGTAGACCGAACTTTGTCGAGTGACAAAGTTGATCGACAAGTTCAAATGACGTAGTTACCCGCTCGTGGCGCTACCCTGACTGGATGGCTCATGTCCCCGCCTCCGAACGCCGACCGCAACTGGTCCAGGCCGCGATCGACCTGATGACCAGGGAGGGAATCGCGGCCGGCAGCACCCGAGCGATCGCCGCCGAGCTCGGCGTGGCGCAGGCGACGGTGCACTACACCTTCGGCACCAAGAAGGACCTCTACCGGGCCGTCGTCGAGCAGCTGAAGTCCGACTTCGTCGGCGAGGTGCGCGCCGCCTCCCCCGGCGACGGCGCGTTCGGCGAGCAGGTCCGCACGCTGGTGCACGCGCTCTGGGAGGCCGCCACCGGCGAGCACGGGCGCTGTGTGCTGCTGAGCGAGTTCGGGGCGCTGGCCATGCGCGACCCGGACATGCAGGAGATCATGCTCGGGCTCCAGCACGACATCGAGGGCACCGCCACCGAGATGCTCGGCGCCCTCGCGGCCGCCCACGGCCTGACCCTGGCGCTGCCCGCCCGCCGGATCGCCGTCCACTTCCTCGGCGGCTTCGACGGCCTGACGGCCCGCCACCTCACCCTGCGTCGCCCCGGCGACCGGCCCGACCAGGACACCCTGGACGCGCTGGAGCTGCTGGTCGCGACGACGGTCGGGCTCTGCCTGGGCGCCCCGGCGGCGGAGAGCGCCCAGGGCTGACCGAGGAGGCAAGCCCTAGGAGACGATCCGGACCGGCAGCTCGACCAGCACCTCGCGCAGCGCGGCCGCGAAGCGCTCGTACTCGGCTCCGCGGGCCGAGCCCGGCCGGACGGCCAGCCCGATCCGGCGGCCGGGCGCCGGAGCGGCGAAGCGGACAGCCGCCAGCCGGTCGGTGCGCCCGGCCTCGACGTCCAGCGCGGTGGCGGGCAGCAGGGTCACCCCGAGGCCGCCGGCGACCAGCTGGACCAGGGTGGACAGGCCGGCCGCGCGGGTGGTCGAGCCCGTCGGGTCGGCGCCGACCTCACGACAGATGTCCAGCGCCTGGTCGCGCAGGCAGTGGCCCTCCTCCAGCAGCAGCACGTCCAGGTCGAGCAGCACGTCGCGCGGCACGTCGATCCGCCCGGCGAGCGGGTGCCCGGGCGGGGTGAGCAGGACGAAGTCCTCGTCGAACAGCGGGATGTCCAGGGTCGGCGAAACCCCGCCGGCGGGCAGCGCGAGCATCAGGACGTCCAGCCGCCCGGCGGCCAGGCCCTCCAACAGCGAGGGGGTGCGCTCCTCGTGGACGTGCAGCTCCAGGTCCGGGAAGCGGTCGCGCACCAGCCGCAGCACGGTGGGCAGCAGGTAGGGCGCGACGGTCGGGATGACGCCCAGGTGCAGCGGCCCGGTGAACGGGCGGCGGGCGGCCTCGACCTCCTCGGTGAGGGCCTGGAGCGAGGCGAGCACCCGGCGGGCATGCTGGTGCACGCGCTCCCCCAGCGGTGTGACGATCACCTTGCGCGTCGTACGCTCGACCAGCTGCGCGCCCAGCGACTCCTCCAGCGCCGCGACCGCTCCGGACAGCGCGGGCTGGCTCGTCCCGGTGGCGGCGGCGGCCTCCCTGAAGTGCCGGTGTTCGGCCACCGCGACGAAGGCCCTCAGCTGGGCGACGGTCGGGGTGCGCGGACTGCGGACTGTGGCACTCGCCACAGCGGGCTCGGTCCTGGCGCCGCCCTTCCTGCGGGAGGCCGGGCGCGACGTGGGGAATTCAGTACTGATAGCAATCTCCGATCAGACACATCAAGTGTAGCTATTTCCCTGATCAGTCCACCCTGTGGAATCGTGAGTGGTGTCCGGATTCCGGACATCTCCCCTCATCTCACTTCAGGAGAAGCGAACGTGCTCACGATCGGTGACAAGTTCCCCGAGTTCGACCTCAAGGCCTGTGTCGACCTGGACGCCGCGAGCGCCTTCGCCGACATCAACCACAAGTCCTACGAGGGCAAGTGGAAGGTCGTCTTCTTCTGGCCGATGGACTTCACCTTCGTCTGCCCGACCGAGATCGCCGCGTTCGGCAAGCTGAACGACGAGTTCGCCGACCGCGACGCCCAGATCCTCGGCGTCTCCGGCGACTCCGAGTTCGTGCACCACGCCTGGCGCAAGGACCACAAGGACCTGCGCGACCTGCCCTTCCCGATGCTGGCCGACATCAAGCACGACCTGATGCGCGACTGCGGCGTCGAGAACGAGGACGGCACCGCCCAGCGCGCCGTCTTCATCGTCGACCCGAACAACGAGATCCAGTTCGTCATGGTCACCGCCGGCTCCGTCGGCCGTAACCCCAAGGAGGTCCTGCGGGTGCTGGACGCCCTGCAGACCGACGAGCTGTGCCCGTGCAACTGGAACAAGGGCGAGGACACCCTCGACGCCCAGGCCCTGCTGGCGGGCTGACCCATGGCTCTCGACGACCTGAAGGCCGCCCTCCCGGACTACGCCAAGGACCTCAAGCTCAACCTGGGCTCGGTCATCGGCAACTCCGACCTCCCCGCCCAGCAGCTCTGGGGCACCGTGCTGTCCTGCGCGATGGCCACCCGCAGCCCCGGCCTGCTGCGCGAGCTGGAGCCCGAGGCCAAGGCCAACCTCTCCCCGGAGGCGTACAACGCCGCCAAGGGCGCGGCCGCGATCATGGGGATGAACAACGTCTACTACCGGACGCTGCACCTGCTCTCCGACAAGGAGTACAGCACGATGCGGGCCGGTCTGCGGATGAACATCATCGGCACCCCGGGCGTCGAGAAGGTCGACTTCGAGCTCTGGTGCTTCGCGGTCTCGGCCATCAACGGCTGCGGCCAGTGCCTCGACTCGCACGAGGCCGTGCTGCGCAAGGCCGGCGTCGAGCGCGAGGTCGTCCAGGCCTCGATGAAGATCGCCGCCGTCCTCCAGGCCGTGGCCGGCGTCCTCGACTCCGAGGCCGCCCTCGCCAACGCCTGACGCACCCGCGTACGCCGACGGGCCCCTCCCGGACACCATGTCCGCGAGGGGCCCGTCGGCGTACGCGCCGGCTACTCCGCCGCGGACCGCGGCTGCGCCTGTGGTTGCGGGGCCCCCGTCGGGGCGGCCGCGGTGCGCTCGGCGGCCTCGCGGGCGGCTTCCAGCGCGGTGAAGACGGCCTGGCCGGCCTCGTTGCGGCGGCGCAGGTGGGCGACCACGGTGTTGGTGACGGCGATCAGCGGGACGGCGACCACCGCGCCGCCGATGCCGCCGATGATCCCGCCCGCCGCGACGCCGAGCACGACGCCGAGCGGGTGGACCCGGACGGCCCGGCCGAGGATCAGCGGCTGGAGGATGTGGCTCTCCACCTGCATCACCACCACCAGCACCACCAGCACCATCAGCGCCGTCCACGGCCCCTGGGTGACCAGCGCGATCAGCACCGCGACGGTGCCGGTGATCAGCGCGCCGACCAGCGGGACGAAGGCGCCCAGGAAGATGATCACGGCCAGCGGGAGGGCGAGCGGCACACCCAGCAGGTCGACGCCGATGCCGATGCAGAGCGCGTCGATGAACGCCACGCAGACCGTGCCGCGCACATAGGCGGTGAGCGTCGTCCAGGCCTTCGGACCGGCCCCGGCCATCGCGAACCGGGAGTGCCGGGGCAGGCCGCGCAGCGCCCAGTTCCAGATCTTCCCGCCGTCGTAGAGGAAGAAGAAGGTGGTGAAGAAGGTCATCAGCAGCGCGGTCAGCACCTCGACGGCGATCTGCGCGCCGGTGATCGAGGCCGAGGTGAGCTGGTCGGTGTTGGTGGTGATGGCCTTGGTGATCTGGTTGGCGAAGTCGGTGATCTGCTGCTGGGTCAGGTGCAGCGGCCCGGTGACCATCCAGTCCCGCAGCTGGTTGACACCGGTCTTCACCTGGGTGGTGACGTCCGAGAGGTTGGTCGACACCTGCCAGACCACGAACCAGCCGACCAGCCCGATCCCGGCCAGACCGCTGAGGAACACCCCGCCCGCCGCCAGCGAGCGCGGCACCCCGCGCCGGCGCAGCCAGGAGACCGAGGGCTCCAGCAGCGCGGTGATCAGCAGCGAGGCCAGCACCGAGAAGGCGACCAGCCGCAGCATGTCGACCACGTAGAAGACGACGTAGAGCGCGGCGCCGAGCAGCAGCAGCCGCCAGGTCGACTCGGCGGCCACCCGCAGCCCCCACGGCACCGCCTCCGCGGGCGTGGCCGGGCGGCCGGGGTGGTACTCCCGCCCGAGGCCGGCGTGCGTGGCCGGTGCGGGCCGGGCGGCCGGGAGCGCCGCGGCGGACTGCGGGAGGGCCTCGGCCACCGGGCCCGGGTCGGCCCGCGGGACCGGGACCGGGCCGGGCGCCTCGGCGAGTGCCGGGACGTGCCCGTCCACCAGCGCCGGAACATGCCCCTCGGCCGGCTCGGGAAGGGCCTGCCCCGGCAGGACCGGCTCGTGCGGGTCGGCCGCCATCGCGGCCCGCCGGCGCCGTTCGATCACGGCGGCCGCGCTCGCCACCACGGCCATGCCCTTGGCCACGGCCTTGAAGGCCTTTCCGCCCCGCGCCATCCTTGCTACCACCACTCCCCTGCCGAACCCGCCGTACCGGCGGTACGCCGCGGGTCCCGCCGCGGCCGTCAGGGATGACGCTACCCGGCGTGGCTGCGGCAATTCCGGCCGCCGGTCCGTTCGACTCGAACCGACCATCCCGATGAACCGGACAAAACACCAGGTTCCACCTGGTTTCGGTCACAGTTCGCTGGGGAGGAGTCGGGACGAGACCCCGGAGCCGAGCCGCCGAGGTCGCCCCACGGCCAACTGTCGGCGGACCGACCGGCGCGGGAGGCTACCAGGACCCCTTCCCGCGCCCCGCGTCCGCAACCGGGACCGCACCGTCCGAGGGCGCACTGGTCAGCGCAGCCCGGGCGGCGCGGTCCTCCCGCGCCCACCGCGCGGCGCCTGTGGCCGGAGAACGCCACGGCCCCCCGGTCGCCCGCCCGAGGAGGACGGACGGCCGGGGGGCCGTGTGGAACCGCGCCGCCGGAGCGGCCGCCGTTCCTAGTACCAGTTGTGGGCCTGCCAGAACGACCACGCGCCGCAGGGGCTGCCGTAGCGGGAGTTCATGTAGCTGAGGCCCCACTTGATCTGGGTGGCCGGGTTGGTGCGCCAGTCGGCACCGGCCGAGGCCATCTTGTTGCCGGGCAGCGCCTGGACCAGACCGTACGCGCCGGAGCTCTTGTTGGTCGCGGTGTAGTCCCAGCCGCTCTCGCGCTTCACGATCTGGCTGAAGCACTGGAACTGGGCGTCGTTGCCGACGATCTGCCGGGCGAGGTCCTGGACCGAGCCGGGGCTGACCGAGACGGCCGGTGCGCTGTCCTCGACCGCGGTCATCGCGGACCGGGCCTTGGAACGGTTCGCGGCGGCCTCGTCGGCCTTGCGCTTGTCGTCCGCGGCCTTGGCAGCCTGCTCCGCGTCGGCCTTGGCCTGGGCGTCGGCCTTCGCCTGGGCGTCCGCGGCGGCCTGCTGGCGCGCGGCCTCCTCGGCGGCCTTCTGCTCCGCGGCGGCCTTGGCGGCGGCGTCGGCGGAGGCCTGCTGGGCGGACGCCTGCTGGCCGATGTTGTCACTGATGGTCTGCGCCTGGGCGCCAGAGGGGACTTCGGCAAGCAGGGTCGCGCCGGCGACGTCGACCGTCTGCGTGGTCTTGCCCTCGCTGCCCGAGGCCATACCAACGACGGCACCGACAGCGGTGACGGCGGTGGCGGAGGCCACAGCAACTCCCCGGACCGAGATCCGAGTCACATGGATTCCTTCCAGCATCGCCCACGCGTGACCGTACGGGCGCAACATGCCCCTTGGCACGGACCTCCGCATGGTGCTCTGGTCACGGGAGGTGCTGGCCCGGCGTCCGGCCGAGGTGAGGCGACCGGGCGTTGGAATCGGGCGGCGTACGGCTAAACGGTCTTCAATTGTGCGTCCACTGACCGGAGTTGGCGGACCTTCCGGGGCCTGACCCCCGAAGTCCGGGAGCCCTGCCGCGCCGTACGCGGGGCCTGACAGAACCCTCACCATGCCGCACCGGGCACTGTCGACGCAATTCCCGCCCGCGTGGCGCATGTCACATCCACCGTACGGCAGTTCCCTGGACAGAAAGCACTCGATGTGATGAAACGGGCGGGGCCCGCTCCGTCAGGAACGGACCCCTGGCCATGAGTTGACCGTATTGTCCGACTATGCCCTAGTACGGGCGGATCACGGGTGGATGTCCTCCAGCATCTCCGTGACCAGCGCCGCGATCAGCGAACGCTCCGAGCGGGTCAGCGTGATGTGGGCGAAGAGCGGATGACCCTTCAGCTTCTCCACCACCGCCACCACCCCGTCGTAGCGGCCCACCCGGAGGTTGTCCCGCTGCGCCACGTCGTGGGTGAGCACCACCCGCGAGCCCTGGCCGATCCGGGACAGCACCGTCAGCAGGACGTTCCGCTCCAGCGACTGCGCCTCGTCCACGATCACGAAGGCGTCGTGCAGCGAGCGCCCCCGGATGTGGGTCAGCGGCAGCACCTCCAGCATCCCGCGGGAGATGACCTCCTCGATCACGTCCGGGGTGGTGACCGCGGAGAGGGTGTCGAAGACCGCCTGCGCCCAGGGGCCCATCTTCTCCGCCTCGGTGCCGGGCAGGTAACCCAGCTCCTGCCCGCCGACCGCGTACAGCGGCCGGAAGACCATCACCTTGCGGTGCTGCCTCCGCTCCAGCACCGCCTCCAGCCCCGCACACAGCGCCAGCGCCGACTTCCCGGTGCCGGCCCGGCCGCCCATCGAGACGATCCCGATCTCCGGGTCGAGCAGCAGGTCCAGCGCCACCCGCTGCTCGGCGCTGCGCCCGCGCAGCCCGAACGCCTCGCGCTCGCCGCGCACCAGCCGCACCCGGCCGTCGCCGGTGACCCGGCCGAGCGCGCGGCCGCGCTCCGAGGTCAGCACCAGTCCGGTGTGGACGGGCAACTCGGCGGCCCCGTCGACGTCCACCCCGGCCTCGTGGCCCGCCGAGAACAGCGCGTCCACCTGGTCGGCCGGGACGTGCAGCTCGGACATGCCCGTCCAGCCCGAGGTGATCGCCAGCTCGGCCCGGTACTCCTCGGCCAGCAGGCCCACCGAGCTGGCCTTGATCCGCAGCGGCAGGTCCTTGGACACGACGGTGACGTCGTAGCCCTCGGCCTGGAGGTTGCGGGCGACCGCGAGGATCCGGGTGTCCGCCTCACCGCCGCCGGCGCGGTAGCCGACCGGCAGTATCGACACGTCGGAGTGGTTGAGCTCGACGCGGATGGTGCCGCCGAGCTCGCCGACCGGGATCGGCTCGTCCAGCCGGCCGTGGCGGATGCGGTAGTCGTCGAGCAGTCGCAGCGCCTGGCGGGCGAAGTAGCCCAGCTCCGGGTGGTGCCGCTTGGCCTCGAGCTCGGTGACGACCACCACCGGGAGGACGACCTCGTGCTCCTCGAAGCGGGTCATGGCGAGCGGGTCCGCCAGGAGCACGCTGGTGTCGAGAACGTACGTGCGCCGGTCTGGTGTCCGGCGGCTCTTGGAACTGACCACTAGGCCTCCAGAGCGGATGACCCTGCGTCATCCGCGGCAAGCCGGCCCCCGCTGCCCCGGTGGCCTCGGGGCCGGACTGACTGGAGTATTCCCAGGCGGGGAACGGTGCATTCGCGCGCCCGGCGAACTGACGGATCATTGCCGGTGAACGTTTGGCCTCGCGCGGGCGCCGGGTAGGCCAGGCCTACGGCGGTCATTTCCTCCGGAGGGCCGGGGCCGGCCGAGGTGCCGCGCCGGGGCCGGCGGAGCCGCCGGGACTACAACCCCATCCGGCGGTTGCGCTGTTCGTACGCGCGCAGCGCGCGCAGGAAGTCGACCTTGCGGAAGGCCGGCCAGTACGCCTCGCAGAAGTAGAACTCGCTGTGCGCGCTCTGCCAGAGCAGGAAGCCGGACAGCCGCTGCTCGCCCGAGGTGCGGATGATCAGGTCCGGGTCGGGCTGGTTACGGGTGTACAGGTGCTCGGCGATGTGCTCGACGGTCAGGATCTCGGCCAGTTCCTCGATCGAGGTGCCGCGCCCGGCCTGCTCCTGGAGCAGCGAGCGGACGGCGTCGGCGATCTCGTGCCGACCGCCGTAGCCGACCGCGACGTTGACCGTTATGCCGTCGATGTCGGCGGTCTGCTCGGCGGCCCGCTTGAGCACGTCGGCGGTGTGCTGCGGCAGCAGGTCCAACGCGCCGACCGGGTTGACCCGCCAGCGGCGGGCGGCGGCCAGTCCGGTGACGGTGTCCTCGATGATGCCGAGCAGCGGGACGAGCTCGTCGGCCGGCCGGTCCAGGTTGTCGGTGGAGAGCATCCAGAGGGTGACGACCTTGACGTGGGTCTCGTCGCACCAGCCGAGGAACTCGCTGATCTTGTCGGCGCCGCGCTGGTGGCCGTACGCGGTGGAGCCGCCGGCCGCCTTGGCCCAGCGGCGGTTGCCGTCCAGGATCACGCCGATGTGGCGCGGGGTGCTCGCGAGGTGGACCTCGACCCGCCGGCCGTAGAGCCCGTACATCCCTCCGAGCATGGTGCGCAGCCCAGGCGTCCGTTCGACGACATCGCGCAGACCCATGTTTGCCGGCCCCTCTTTGCTCGTTGCATCTGGTGCGTCACCGCCCCCCGGCGCAGCCTACTCCGGCGGGCAGGTGCACGGTAAAGCCCCAGGTAGCGGTCTTGTCACGGTCCTGTGCGAAGTCTGTCCCGACGGGCGTGTCGGGGATCGTCCGGACGGGCGAAGGGCACGTCGCGCGGCCCCGGGGGCGCGGACACGGAACGGTCTCCGAATCCTTAACGGAACCGTAAGCCGTCCTTCCGATGCTTGACGACCAGCAATGGTCTAGTCCAGCTTTTGATCCGGGACGGAACGATCCTCCGGCTCCGCCCCGCAGGCTCACTTCGGACCTCCCCTCCCCCACACGCGGCCGCCGCGCCCCCCACCGCGGCGGCCGCTCCTCCCCCAGGAGCGTCGCCCCATGGCCCGCACGCTGAACCAGTCCTCGCACAAGCGCCGGCGCAGCCCCCTCCCGGCCGTCGCGGCCGGTGCCACCGCCCTCGCCCTGGCCGGCGGCGGCCTCGCCCTCTTCGCCGGCGGTGCCAGCGCGGCGGTCGGCAACCTGGTCGGCAACGGCGGCTTCGACGGCGGCCTCGGGGGCTGGACCTGCACCGGCGCCGCGACCACGGTCTCCTCCCCGGTCCACTCCGGCACCGGCGCGCTCCAGGCCACCCCGGGCGCCGGCGACACCGCCGAGTGCACCCAGACCGTCAGCGTGCTGCCCAACACCAGCTACACGCTGAGCGCCTGGGTCCAGGGCCCGTACGTCTACCTCGGTGCGCGCGGCACCGGCGGTACCGACCCGTCCGCCTGGTCGAACCAGAACAGCTGGAACCAGCTGTCCACCACCTTCACCACCGGGGCGAACGCCACCAGCGTCACCGTCTACCTGCACGGCTGGTACGGCCAGAGCGCCTACCTGGCCGACGACGTCGCGCTGGTCGGCCCCGGCGGCACCGGCACCCCGTCGCCGACCGCGACCCCCACCACCACGCCGACGGCCACCGCCTCCCCCACGGCAACCGCGACACCCACCCAGACGGCGAGCCCGACCCCCACCGCGACGCCCACCCGGACGGCGACGCCGACCCCCACCGCCACGCCGACCGGCACCACCCCGCCGGCCACCGGCCTGCCCGCCCACGTGGTCACCGGCTACTGGCAGAACTTCGACAACAACTCGACCGTGCAGCGGCTGGGCGACGTCCAGAGCGCCTACGACATCATCGCGGTGTCCTTCGCCGACGCCGTGCCGACCAGGACCGGCGCGATCAGCTTCACCCTGGACCCGGGCCTGTCCAAGGCGCTCGGCGGCTACACCGACGCCCAGTTCCGCGCCGACATCAAGGCCAAGCAGGCGGCTGGCAAGAAGGTCATCCTCTCCATCGGCGGCCAGAACGGCGCGATCACCGTCGGGGACGCCACCGCCGGCGCCAACTTCGTCGACAGCGCCTACGCGATCATCAAGGACTACGGCTTCGACGGCATCGACGTCGACCTGGAGAACGGCGTCCAGGCCGGCCCGCTCGGCGACGCGCTGCACGCCCTGCAGGCCAAGGTCGGCCCCGGCTTCGTCCTGACCATGGCCCCCGAGACCATCGGGATGTACAACACCTCCGGCGCCTACTTCCAGCTGGCGCTGAAGACCAAGGACATCCTCACCGTCGTCAACACCCAGTTCTACAACTCGGGTGGCATGAACGGCTGCGACGGCAAGGTCTACACCCAGGGCACCATCGACTTCATCACCTCGCAGGTCTGCACCCAGATCCAGGGCGGGCTGCGGCCGGACCAGGTGGGCATCGGCGTCCCGGCCTCCACCAAGGCGGCGGGCGGCGGCTACGTTTCGCCGACCGTGGTGAACAACGCGCTGGACTGCCTGGCCACGGGCAACAACTGCGGCAGCTTCGTGCCGCCGGCCAAGTGGCCGACCATCCGCGGTGCGATGACCTGGTCGACCAACTGGGACGTCAACAACGGCAACGCCTTCTCCAACGCGGTCGGCCCGTTCGTCCACAAGATGCCGTAACGGCGCTCGGCCGCGGTCGGCTCACGGCCGCGGCCACCGTCACCAGAGCTCAACTCCCCCCGGCGCGGCGCTCCTTGAGGGTGGGGCCTGCGCGTCGGCGGCGGGGCCCGTCGCACCGACCGGTGCGGCGGGCCCTTCCGTTCTCCCCTTATTACCGCCGTCCCGTTGTCACCGCCGTCACCGCCGTCCCGTCCACAGGTCGCGGGGGCGCTGCCGGGTCCGGCGCCGAGGGGCGCGCGCTCACCGCGCGAGGACCGCGACGAGCGCCCCGAGCAGCAGGAACGGGCCGACCGGGACGTCCAGTCCGCGCACCGGACGGCGGCGGGCCAGCGCGGCGGCGGCCCGCAAGGTGCCCCACAGCCCGGCGAGCACCATCGCGGCGAACAGCCCGCCGAGCGCCACCGACCAGCCGTACCAGCCGAGCAGCCCGCCCAGGGCGAGCCCGAGCGGGGAGTCCCCGGGCCCCAACGCGCCCAGCCAGACGGCCAGTTCGAGCACGCCCCCGACCGCGAGCGCGGCCAGCAGGCAGCGCAGCGCCACCGCGGGCCCCGCGCTCGGCGCCGCCGCCAGCAGCAGCGCCGTCACCCCGCCGAGCAGCGGAACGGTCAGCCGGTACGGCAGCCGGCGCACCCGCGCGTCGACGAAGCCGAGCACCACGCCGAGCGTCGCCGCCCAGGCCAGCGCCAGGGTCACCACCACCAGCCCGTCCGCCGCGTACGCCACCGCGACGGCGACCGCCACCGCGACGCCCTCCACCGCCCAGGGGCCGGCGCCCAGCCGCTCCCGGCAGCCAGGGCAGCGCCCGGTCGGCGGCAGCAGGCGCACCGCGCGGCCGCACGCCGGGCAGCCGTCGCACCACGGCTCGCCCTCCGGCACCGCGAACCGGGCGATCAGCCCGCGCAGCGGCGCGGCCGCCAGCAGACCGACCAGCACCGCCACCGGCACGACCGGGACCATCGACGCACCCCCCACCTCGACCTCCTCGACCGACACGTCGGGCACATCCTCCCGCGCGGGGCGCCCGGACGGTGTGCCGTCCGTCTCGTTCCGCGCGGGAGTACGCCGGCGCCCCTCGCGTACAGGAGCATTCCGGACATTCGACTGCTGGTTCGGAAGGCCGCCCGCCACCCCCGCCTGCCGATCCAAGGGGGCCGTTCAGGCCCTCGGAAGCACGCCTCCAAAGGCCCGCCGCACGGGCCCGCCGTACCCCTAAAGTAGGCGGACATGCAGGTCATCCAGTCCAGCAAGCTCGCCAATGTCTGCTACGACATCCGCGGCCCGGTGCTCGACGAGGCGATGCGGCTGGAGGAACAGGGCCACCGCATCCTCAAGCTCAACACCGGCAACCCGGCCACCTTCGGTTTCGAGGCGCCCCCGGAGATCCTCCAGGACATCCTGCGCAACCTCGCCGACGCCCACGGCTACGGCGACTCCAAGGGTCTGCTCTCCGCCCGCCGCGCGGTGGTCATGCACTACGAGGAGCGCGGACTGCACGGCCTGGGCGTCGACGACGTCTTCCTCGGCAACGGCGTCTCCGAACTGATCCAGCTGGCCATGACCGCGCTGCTGGACGACGGCGACGAGGTGCTCGTCCCGGCCCCGGACTACCCGCTGTGGACCGCCTCGGTCTCGCTGGCCGGCGGCACCGCGGTGCACTACCGCTGCGACGAGCAGTCCGAGTGGTACCCGGACCTCGCCGACATCGAGTCCAAGGTCACCGACCGGACCAGGGCCATCGTGGTGATCAACCCGAACAACCCCACCGGCGCGGTCTACCCGCGCGAGGTGCTGGAGGGCATCACGGAGATCGCCCGCCGGCACGACCTGGTGGTCTACGCGGACGAGATCTACGACAAGATCCTCTACGACGACGCCGAACACGTCCCGCTGGCCACCCTGGCCCCGGACCTCTTCTGCGTCACCTTCAACGGACTGTCCAAGGCGTACCGGGTCGCGGGCTTCCGCTCCGGCTGGATGGTGCTGTCCGGCGACCGGCACCGGGCCCGCAGCTACATCGAGGGCCTGACCGTGCTCGCCTCGATGCGCCTGTGCGCCAACATGCCCGCGCAGCACGCGGTGGCCGCCGCGCTCGGCGGGCGGCAGTCGATCCGGGACCTGGTGCTGCCCGGCGGCCGGCTGCACGCCTCGCGCGACGCCGCGTACGAGCTGCTGAACCGGATCCCGGGGGTCAGCTGCGTCAAGCCCAAGGGCGCGCTGTACGCCTTCCCCCGGCTGGACCCCAAGGTCCACAAGATCAAGGACGATGCCCGGATGGTGCTGGACCTGCTGCGCTCCCAGCGCATCCTGCTGGTCCAGGGCACCGGCTTCAACTGGCCCGAGCCGGACCACTTCCGGCTGGTCACGCTGCCCCGGGCGGAGGAGATCACCGACGCGGTGACCCGGATCGGCGACTTCCTCGGCGGTTACGTCCAGCAGTAGACGGTCGCTTCCGGCCGCGGACGGACCTCACCGGCCGCATCCGCGAAAACACTACGGCCGGAGCTCCGGCCCGGGCGATCTCCTTGGTCGGGGAAAGATCGCCCGGCGGAACTCCGGCCGTCCTGCCGCTCGGCGGGGCGCGCGGTTCGTGCCGCGCGCCCGCCTCTCTCGCGGCTGAGGCTCAGGCTCAGCCGAGACGCGCGACGAGGTTCCGGTACTCGTCCCACAGCTCCTTCGGGGTGTGGTCGCCGAAGGTCTCCAGGTGGGCCGGCACGAGGGCGGCCTCCTGGCGCCAGATGTCGGCGTCCACGGTGAAGAGCAGGTCGAGGTCCTCCTTGGACAGGTCCAGGTCGCCGAGGTCGAAGCCCTCGACGGTCGGCAGCACGCCGATCGGGGTCTCGACGCCCTCGCCGGTGCCCTCCAGGCGCTCGACGATCCACTTGAGCACGCGGCTGTTCTCGCCGTAGCCGGGCCAGACGAACTTGCCCTGGGCGTCCTTGCGGAACCAGTTGACGTAGTAGATCTTCGGCAGCTTGGCGGCGTCGGCCTGGGCGCCGACCTTCAGCCAGTGGGCGAAGTAGTCACCCATGTTGTAGCCGCAGAACGGCAGCATCGCGAACGGGTCGCGGCGCAGCTCGCCGACGGTGCCCTCGGCGGCGGCGGTCTTCTCGGAGGCGATGTTGGCGCCGAGGAAGACGCCGTGCTGCCAGTCGAAGGACTCGGTCACCAGCGGGACGGCGGTCGCGCGGCGGCCACCGAACAGGATCGCCGAGATCGGCACGCCCGCCGGGTCCTCCCACTCCGGGGCGATCGTCGGGCACTGCGCGGCCGGGACGGCGAAGCGGGCGTTCGGGTGGGCGGCCGGGGTGCCGGACTCGGGGGTCCAGTCGTTGCCGCGCCAGTCGGTCAGGTGCGCCGGGGGCTCCTCGGTGAGGCCCTCCCACCACACGTCGCCGTCGTCGGTGAGGGCGACGTTGGTGAAGACGGTGTTGCCCCAGAGGGTGTCGATGGCGTTGGCGTTGGTGTCCACGCCGGTGCCGGGGGCGACGCCGAAGAAGCCGGCCTCGGGGTTGATGGCGTACAGGCGGCCGTCGGCGCCGAAGCGCATCCAGGCGATGTCGTCGCCGATCGTCTCGACCTTCCAGCCCGGGACCGTCGGCTGGAGCATGGCCAGGTTGGTCTTGCCGCAGGCCGAGGGGAAGGCGGCCGCGACGTACTTGGCCTCACCGTTGGGCGGGGTGAGCTTCAGGATGAGCATGTGCTCGGCCAGCCAGCCCTCGTCGCGGGCCATGGTCGAGGCGATGCGCAGCGCGTAGCACTTCTTGCCGAGCAGGGCGTTGCCGCCGTAACCCGAGCCGAAGGACCAGATCTCCTTGGTCTCCGGGAAGTGCGAGATGTACTTGGTGGTGTTGCACGGCCACGGCACGTCCGCCTCGCCCTCGGCCAGCGGGGCGCCGACGGTGTGCACGGCCCGGACGAAGTCGCCGTCCTCGCCGAGCTGGTCCAGCACGGCCTGACCCATGCGGGTCATCACGCGCATGGAGACGGCGACGTAGGCGGAGTCGGTGATCTCGACGCCGTACGCGGCCAGCGGGGAGCCGACCGGGCCCATCGAGAAGGGCACGACGTACATCGTGCGGCCCTTCATCGCGCCGCGGAAGAGGCCCTGCTCGCCCTGGAACAGCTCCCGCATCTCGGCGGGGGCCTTCCAGTTGTTGGTCGGTCCGGCGTCCTTCTCCTGCTCGGAGCAGATGAAGGTGCGGTCCTCCACGCGCGCCACGTCCGTGGGGTCCGAGGCGGCGTAGTAGGAGTTGGGGCGCTTCTCCTCGTTGAGCTTCTTGAAGGTGCCCTGAGCCACCAGCAGGTCCGCGAGGCGCTGGTACTCCTCGTCGGAACCGTCGCACCACTCGATGCGGTCCGGCTGGGTGAGCTCGGCGATCTCGCTCACCCAAGCGAGCAGCTGCTTGTGGCGGGTGGGCGCGGATGCGCTGAGAGCAGAGATCTCGTACGACACGATCGCTCCGTTTCACGCCATCTCGGCGAGGAGACGGCGTCGCGGGGGTCTGAGGGTGCTTGCAGCGTAGCTCCGGACCCACGACCGGAACGCGGCGAAGCGTCGAAATTGACGCATCTTTTACTACAGCCAGTATGATTACTGGTGAGTAACCCGCCACCCGAGCCCCGGACGGAGTGCGCGGCGCCACACTTCAATTACTCCAAAACGTCCAACAGTGATGATCGCCACTTCCTACGCGTCAGTAACCTACGGATCCGTAGGTAGCGGGTAGCATGCTGCGCATGACTGCTGCTGCGCTCGCGGAGAGTGCACTCACGGAGAGCAAGCCGAAGTGGCGCGGCTGGCTGCACGCCGGGATGTTCCCCGCCACGGTGGCCGCCGGGATCGTGCTGATCTGCCTGGCCGACTCCACGCCCGCCAAGATCGCCTGCACGATCTACTCGGTCAGCGCCTGGCTGCTGTTCGGGGTCAGCGCGGTGTACCACCGCTTCGACTGGGGACCGCGCGGGGACGCCGTGCTGCGCCGGCTGGACCACGCGAACATCTTCCTGATCATCGCCGGCACCTACACGCCGTTCACGATGCTGCTGCTCGAGGGCGCCGCCCAGCAGCTGCTGCTCTGGGCGGTCTGGGGCGGCGCGCTGGCCGGGATCGCGTTCCGGGTGTTCTGGGTCGGCGCGCCGCGCTGGCTGTACACGCCGGTGTACCTCGCGCTGGGCTGGGCCGCCGCCTTCTTCCTGCCGGACTTCCTGCGCACCGGCGGCGTCGCCGTCCTGGTGCTGATGATCGTCGGCGGGGTGCTCTACAGCATCGGCGGCGTGGTGTACGGGCTCAAGCGGCCCAACCCCTCACCGCGCTGGTTCGGGTTCCACGAGGTGTTCCACGCCTTCACCCTGGGCGCGTTCATCGTCCAGTACGTCGGCGTCTCACTGGTGGCGTACAGCGCGGCCGGCTGACCCCGGCGCACCCCGACGGGCGGTCGAACGGTCCACGGACCGGCCGGCCGCCCGTTCCGCCGTCCAGGGCCGCTCGTACGGGGCCCGGATCTGCGGACGGCGCGAGTAGGCCGGGTGGTCGGCGCCACCGGGCTCCGACTGCGGGCCCCCGTCCTGCAGCAGCCCGTGCGCGTGGTGCAGCTCGCCGTGCGCGCCGTGCGGCTCCCCGTGCGCGCGGTGGAGCTCGCCGTGCGACTCCCGGGAGGGCTCGGGCGACGACCGGTGAAGCTCGCCAGGCCCGCCGGGCGGGGTCGGGAACGTCGCGGACCCGGAGCGCCGGACCGCGCCGGCCGAACGGGCCCGCGCCTCCCGGGCGTCCAGCGCCTCGCGGGCCCGGCGGCAGCGCTCGCAGTGCGCGGCGTCCGGGGTGCCGCGGTGCGGGCGGTGCCGGACCGGGGCCGACCCGCCGTGCAGGGCGCGCCAGCGGCGGGCGACGTGGACCATGAGCAACACGGTCTCGATCCCGGCGACCGCCAGGACCAGCCGGGCGCCGTTGATCAGATAGGCCGCGACCACGGCCAGCGCCGATCCCACCACCACCGCCGAGCCCCACACCTGGGCGCTCATCTGCTTGTCGTCCGCGTCGGCCACCTCGGTCCCCTTTCCCGGTGCCGGGCTCGTGGTCGGCTCCCGCCGCCCCACCTCTTCTCCGCTCTCGGCACGCGTCGGCCAGCACTGACCGATTGCCACATGGTATCTACCCTCAGTCATGGTCGACTGCACAGGGGCGGCGAACGACAGATCAACGTTGCGTCAATTCCTCGTGCGGAAGCAGCACTTCCAGGACACATCACGGAGCGTGGCCGAGCCCTGCCGCCCCACCCGGGCCGGCGGCCGGAACCGGGGCCGCCCAAGGCCTCCCCGGGAACGCCGAACCCGGCCCTCGACCGCCTGGTCGAGAGCCGGGTCCGACACTCCCGCTGTTCTCTTACGCGCGCGTGGCCGACGTGTGTGTACGGCATGCACGGCGGGCAGCGGAGCCCGGCCCGACCGACCGGGCCCCGCCCGCCGTCAGCCCCGTCGGACGCCCGTCCTCCGCCGCAGCACGGCGCCCGCGCCCACCAGCGCGGTGGCACCCAGGGCGGCCACCGCCGTCACGGCCGGCAGCGGCGAACCGTCGCCCGCGGCCTCCGCCACGGGCGGCGACACCGCCTCGGGCCGAGCCGCGGTGTCCGCCTCGTAGCCGCCGCCCCCGCCCGCCCGGTCGTACGCCGAGCCGGGCAGCTTGTCCCCGTACCGCTGGTGCACGAGCTGCTGGTACGCGGCCAGCGTGACCCCGTCCGCGCCCACCGAGCGCAGGGCCTCGTCGTCCAGCGGCAGCACCCGGCCGTCGCGCAGCACGTACCAGGCGTTGACCTGCGGCTCGCGGAAGGCGGTGCCGCCGCCGCTGCCCGCCGCCTTCGCCGCGTAGTCGCTCTCGTCACCGCCCGAGGCGATGTTGACCACCTTCCAGGCCCCGCCCTGCCGGACGGTCCAGACCGAGGCGCTCTGCCCGTCCGCCGCGACCACCTTGCTGGCGGTGAACTCGGCCTTCGCCACCGGTGCGCCCGGGGTGCCGGCAACGAAACCGGGGTCCAGGAGGTACACCGGCACGGTGTCGCCGGCCAGCCGCGGCGCGGCCGCGCTCGCCGCCCGGGCCTCCTCGGCGGCGCCGATGGTCAGCTGCCGGGTCGGCGGGACGCCCTTGCGGGCGAAGAAGTGGCCGACCTTGTCGAGGACGGCCGGGTCCTGGACCGCGCTGCGGGCCTGTGCCAGCTCGGCCGCGGGCACCGGGTCCGGGGCGGACGGGGAGTCCGCGTACGCGGCCGGGGCGAGCGCCGACGCGAGGCCGGCGGTGAGCAGGGCGGCGGCGACGACGGTGACGGTGGTGGCGGCCCGACGGCGGCCCGTGGTCTCGGTCATGGTCGCCCTCACGCGCCGATCCGGTACAGGGAGTGGGTCCACGAGAACGTGGAGTTGTTCACGTAGTACCAGTAGTCCGCCCAGTTGTAGCGGTAGTTGGAGGGCCACGGGTCGCCCCAGTAGACCCAGTTGTTCCCGGTGTCGTAGCCGTACAGGACGTGCATGTGGCCGCCGCCCGAGCTCCACTGGATGCGCGTCTCGATCGGGCGGTCGGCGTTCACCTCGGACTGCACGGTGCCGTAGTTCAGGTACCCGTTGACGTACGAGCCCGGGTTGATCCCGACCCGGTTCAGCCCGTTCTGCACATCGGCCAGCGTGGCCTGGCTGTTGGGGCAGGAGGAGTTGGCGGCCCGGCCGAACGCGGCGTTGCAGAACTGGTTCTGGCTGTAGTTGTAGCCGAACCAGGTGGCGATGGTGTTCCCGCTCGCCGCCCAGCACCAGTTGGTCTGCTGTTGCTGCTGCATGGTGATGTTGAGCTTCTTGTAGGTGCCGGCCAGGTCGGCCGTGCTGCCGGGCGCGGCCGCCTGGCGGACCTGGTGGGCGGCCCGGTCCTGGTGCGCGGCCGGGGCGGCGGTCGCGGGTGCGGCGGGGGCGGCGAGCGCGGGTGCGGCCACCGCGGCGGTGAGCGCGGGGCCCAGCACGCCGAGGGCGAGCACGGAGACCGCGCGGCGCAGCCGTATTCGTGGAACTGGCATGGGGGAAGTGCCTCCTTGCACGAGTGGAGCGAGGTGCCGTGTGGGGGCGCGGTCCGGATCGCGCCCCGAGCATCGCCTCTCGTCAGGTACGGGTCAACGGCTCTCGGGGGGCCAGGACCGAGGTGTGAACGGACGGGCGCGGATGTGAACGGCGCCCGCGAAACCCCCGCGCAGCAGGCCAGCACCGGTGACAAACCTCCGCACCGATGTGAATATTCACGGTCAAAAGCCGGTCCGTCCCGAACCGTTCCCCGAACCGTCCCCGAGCCGGACCCTGCCCCGCCCCCAGGAGGCCGCCATCCACAAGAGCGACCCAGCCGACCTCGCCGCCGCCCTGCGCACCGGCCCCTTCCACCTCGCCCTGCGCACCGCGATCTCCACCCGGGGCCTCGCCCTGCACCGCGTCCGCCGCCACCTCGCGCTGCGCGGCGTCAACGTCGGCCTCACCAGCCTCAGTTACTGGCAGCAGGGGCGCCGCCGACCGGAGCGCGCCGAGTCACTGCGCGCCGTCGCCGCCCTGGAGGACGTCCTCGACCTGCCCGAACACTCCCTCACCCGGCTGCTCGGCCCCCGCCGCGCCGCCGACCCCGCCCCGACCGGCCCGCCCGTCCGCCCCTACCGCGACCTCATCTCCCCCGCGGTGGCCGTCGACGGCCTGCTCGCCACCCTCGCCGGTCCGCGCGACACCGGGCTGCACACCATCACCCACATCGAACGCATCCGGGTCGGCCCCGACCGCCAGCTCGCCCGCCGCGACTCCCAGCACGCCCTGCGCGCCCACCGCGACGGCATCGACCGCTACCTCGCCCTCTACCAGGGCGACCCGGGCAGCGACATCACCCGCGTCGGCGTCCGCGCCGAGGAGAACTGCCGCCCCGGCCGCATCCGCCGCGACCAGGCCCACCACCTGCTCGCCGCCGAACTCCTCCTCGACCGCCGCCTGCGCGCCGGCGACACCCACCTGCTCGGCTACGGCTTCGACGACGCCCCCTCCCCCGAGCCCAGCTGCGAGTACGTCCGCGGCTTCAACGCCGGCGCCGGCCAGTACGTCCTCCAGGTCACCTTCCACCCCGCCGCCCTCCCCGTGCGCTGCCACCGCTTCGCCCTCCACTCCCCCGGCGCCGCCCCGTACGAGACCGAGGAGCTCACCCTCGACGGCCACCACTGCGTCCACCTGGTCGCGACGGCGCTGCGGCCGTGCCTGCTGGGCATCCGCTGGGACTGGGAGTGAGGGAGCCGGTGGGCGATGGTGAGCAGGACGGTGTTCTCGGCGGGGCGGGCGGCCAGGAAGGCGCCCGCCCGGTCGCGGAACTCGTCGAGTGAGGTGCCGAAGGTCCAGGTCATGGCCCATGGTGGACCAGGTCCGGACCGGTGCGCCAAGGATGTGCCTACTCGACCGCCGTGCCCAGCTTCTCGGCCAGCGCCGCCGGATCGGTGGTCGGGGCGTCGCAGGCGAAGTGCCGGCAGACGTAAGCCGCGGGCGCCCCGCCGATCAGCGGCCGGTCGGCCAGCAGCGGCACCTCGGACTCCCCGGGCGCGCCGACCGCGACCACCGCCCCCGGCGCCGTCCCGAGCAGCGCGGCCCGCCGCAGCGCCGCGGTGGCCGGGTCGCCGTCCGGGCCGATCACGGCGACCTCGCGCGGCCCGTCGAGCAGCGCCTCGGCGACGGCGAGGCCCCAGCCGATGAACCGCGGTGCCCGGCCGGCGAGCGCGCCGACCACGCCGAGAGCCCGCTCGGCGGCCGTGCGGTGCCGGTCGGAGCCGGTGTACGCGGCGTAGGTGAGCAGCGCGCCGGCGGCGGCCGTCCAGCCGGACGGGGTGGCGTTGTCGGTCGGGTCCTGCGGGCGGCGGATCAGCTCCTCGGCGTCGTCGGCGGTGTCGTAGAGCGCGCCGGAGGCCTCGTCGGTGAAGTGCTTGAGAACGGTGTCGAGCAGGCCGCCCGCGAGCTGGAGCCAGGAGGCCTCGCCGGTGACGGCGTACAGCGCGAGGAAGCCCTCGGCGGTGTCCGCGTAGTCCTCCAGCACACCGGCGTTGGCGCCGGGCCGACCGTCCCGGGAGGTGCGCAGCAGCCGGCCTTCGGGGGTGAGGTGGACGGCGAGCAGCAGGTCGGCGGCGCGTTCGGCGGCCTCGACCAGGTCGGGGCGGTCCAGCAGTGCGCCGGTCTCGGCGAGCGCGGCGATGGCCAGGCCGTTCCAGGCGGCGACCACCTTGTCGTCCCGGGCCGGGGCGGGCCGGGCGGTCCGGGCCTCGGCCATCCGTGCCCGGATCGTCTCGTACTCGGTGAAGTCCTCGGGGTCGGAGAGGAGTTGGAGCACCGAGGTGCCGTGCTCGAAGGTGCCCTCGGCGGTGACGGTGAACAGCCGGGCGGCGGTGGCCGCGTCGGCGGGGCCCAGCAGGTCGACCAACTGGCCGGGTTCCCACGCGTAGTACGCACCCTCGGCGGACTGCCCGGTCTCCTCGTCCAGGCTGTCGGCGTCCAGCGCCGAGGCGAACGCGCCCTCGGGCGTGCGGAGTTCACGCAGCAGGAAGTCCGCCGTGGACAGCGCGACCCGGCGGGCGAGGCCCGATCCGGTGGCCCGCCACAGGTGCAGGTAGGCGCGCAGCAGCAGCGCGTTGTCGTACAGCATCTTCTCGAAGTGCGGCACCACCCAGCCGGCGTCCACCGCGTACCGGGCGAAGCCGCCGCCGAGCTGGTCGTGGATGCCGCCGCGGGCCATCGCCTCGCCGGTGCGGACGGCCATCTCCAGCGCCGCCTCCGAGCCGGTCCTGGCGTGGTGGCGCAGCAGGAACTCCAGCACCATGGCCGGCGGGAACTTGGGCGCGCCGCCGAAGCCGCCGCGGTTCTGGTCGAAGTCCCGGCTGAGGGTCACCAGCGCATGGTGCAGGTCGGCCTCGCCGGGCGGGTGGTGGGCGCCGGCCGAGTAGACGGCGGCCCGCTCGGCCAGCTCGGCCCGGATCCGTCCGGCGACCTCGCCGACCTCCTGCCGCCGGTCCCGCCAGGCGGCGTCCACGCCCTCCAGCACCTGCCGGAAGGACGGCATGCCGTGCCGGGGCCGCGGCGGGAAGTAGGTGCCGAAGTAGAACGGCTCCTTGTCGGGGGTGAGGAACACCGTCATCGGCCATCCGCCCTGCCCGGTCGCGGCCTGCACCGCCTCCATGTACACGGCGTCGACGTCGGGCCGCTCCTCCCGGTCCACCTTGACCGCGACGAACCGCTCGTTGAGGTACTCGGCGAGCTCGGCGTCCTCGAAGCTCTCGTGTGCCATCACATGGCACCAGTGGCAGGCCGCGTAGCCGACCGACAGCAGCACCGGCACGCCGCGCCGCCGCGCCTCGTCGAAGGCCGCCTGCTCCCAGGGCCACCAGTCGACCGGATTGTCGGCGTGCTGAAGCAGATACGGCGAGGTCACACCAGCCAACCGGTTCATGCGCCCCAGCCTCTCACAGCGCCCCGAGCCCGACGGCGGAACCCACGCGTGTCCGTCCGCTCGGCCGCTGTCCGCTCAAGCGCCATCGCCCGGTGGACGGGGGTCGCCCCGGTCGGGCTCCCCCGTGCGGCTCACTTCCGCAGGGCGCTGCGCAGGAGCTTTCCGGTGTTGCCGCGCGGCAGGTCGGCGGTGAACTCGATCGCGCGCGGGTACTTGTACGGCGCGATGTCGCTCTTGACGAAGGACTGCAGTGCGGCGACGAGTTCCTCTCCCGGCTGGTGGTCGGCCGCGAGCACCACGTACGCCTTGACGATCTCGCCGCGCCCCGGGTCCGGCACGCCCACCACCGCGCACTCCGCGACCGCCGGGTGCCGCAACAGCGAGTTCTCCACCTCGGGCGCGGCGATGTTGTAGCCCGAGCTGACGATCATGTCGTCGGAGCGCGCCTGGAACCAGAAGTAGCCGTCGGCATCCTTGATGAAGACGTCACCGGTGAGCGTCCATCCGTCCCGCACCTGAGCTCGCTGGCGGGGGTCCGCCAGGTAGCGGCAGCCGGTCGGGCCCTTCACCTGCAGCAGGCCCGGCACTCCGTCCGGCACCTCGGCCCCGCTCTCGTCCACGACCCGCGCGCGGAAGCCCGGGACCGCCCGGCCGGTGGCGCCCGGCCGGATGTCCTCGTCGGCGGCCGAGATGAACACGTGCAGCATCTCGGTGGAGCCGATGCCGTCGACCAGCCGCAGCCCGGTGGCCCGCTCGAAGGCCTGCCAGGTCGCGAGCGGGAGCGTCTCGCCGGCCGAGACGCACAGCCGCAGGCTGGCCAGGTCGTAGTCGTCCAGCGTGTCCAGGACCCGGCGGTAGGCCGTGGGCGAGGTGAACAGCACGTTCACCCGGTGCCGGGCCACCGCCCGGAACAGCTTGTCCGGCGTGGTCTCCTCCAGCAGCAGACTGGCCGCGCCCACGCGCAGCGGGAAGATCAGCAGACCGCCGAGCCCGTAGGTGAAGCCCAGCGGCGGGCTGCCGGCGAAGAGGTCGGTCGGCTCGGGCCGCAGCACCCGGGCGGAGAAGGTGTCCGCGATGGCCAGCACGTCCTGGTGGAAGTGCACGGTGGCCTTCGGCACACCGCTGGTACCCGAGGTGAAGGCGATCAGCGCCACGTCGTCGGCGGCCGTCGGCACGGCCGGGAACACGCCCGTACGGGCCTTGGCCTGCCGCCCGAGCTCGCCGCCGTCGTGCACGTCGTACCGGACCACGGTCAGGTCGTCCCCGGCCGCGAGCTCCAGTTCCTCGGTGAACCGCTCGTCGCACAGCGCGAACCGCACCTCGGCCTTGGCGATCACCTCGCGCAGCTCGACGGCGCGCAGCAGGGCCATCGTGGTGACGGCGACGCCGCCCATCCTCATCACGGCCAGCCAGCAGATCGCCAGCCACGGCGAGTTGGGCCCGCGCAGCAGCACCCGGTTGCCCGGCCGCAGGCCGTGGCCGTGCACCAGCTCCTCGGCCGTCCGGTTGACCAGCTCGGCGACCTGGTCGTAGGACCACACCGTGCCCGCCTGGTCCAACAGGCAGGGCCGGTCCCCGCCGAACCGGCCGATCGTCCCGTCGAGCAGCTCCGCCGCGCAGTTGAGACGCGGCGGGTAACGCAGCTCGGGCAGGTCGACGAGGATCTCGGGCCACTCCTCGACCGGCGGAAGACGGTCGCGGGCGAAGGTGTCGACGTGCGCGGATGGGATCGATGCGTCCATGGCTCCTCCGGAGACTTGACGATCCACCCTCGGGTCCGGGAGCGATCAGGCATTCGATTCGACCGCTTCCTGCCAGCGGCACGGGCGGGGAATGGCAACTTCCTGCCAGCCGCGAGCCGGGTCGCCGGGAGCCGGGTGAGAGTGGCAGCGAAGATCGAGCTCGGAGAAGGAGACGCGGTCATGCAGCCGGCCAGTCAAGAACCGGAAGGCCGGCGGTTCCGCCTGGAACGCCGGATCTTCTTCCACCATTGCGACCCCGCCGGCATCGTCTTCTACCCGCAGTACCTGGTACTGCTGAACGAGGTCCAGGAGGCCTGGTTCAGCGGCTGCCTCGGCGTCGACTACGCCGCCCTGTTCACCAAGCGCCTGCTCGGCGTGCCGACCGTCCGGCTGGAGTGCGACTTCCTCGCACCCAGCCGCCTCGGCGACAGCCTGACGCTGGAGCTCGCGGTGGAGCGGATCGGCACCAAGTCGCTCACCATCGGCTACGAGTACCGCGGCACCGAGGCCGGCGAGGTGCGTGCGCGGTTCAAGACGGTCCTGGTGTTCACCTCCCTGGAGACGCACCGGGCCGTTCCCATTCCTGACGACATCCAGGCCGGCCTGCGGCACTGGCTCGCGACGAGGGGCGACAGCGAAGAATGAGCAGTGGTCTGCTTGACGACCCCCGACTCGGGGCCGGGAACCTCTTCCGTCTGGCCGCGGCCGCGACCCGAGGCGCCGCGCAGAGCCGGATCGAACTGGACGTGCCGTACCTGACGCTCGACGGCGAGCAGGTGCACGGGTTCACCCTGAACGCGCTGGACGAACTGACCGACCGGGTGGCGGCCGGCTTCCACAACGACGGCATCCGGGCCAAGGATCCGGTGGCCGTCTTCCTCGACGAGAGCGTGCGGTACCTGATCCACTACATCGCGCTGAACAAGCTCGGAGCGATCCCGGTCTTCCTGAACAGCTCGCTGGACCCTGAGACCGCCCGCGCCTTCATCCGGCGGGTCGGCGCCGTGGCCGTGGTCTCGGACCCCGAGCGGCTCGCCAAGGACGCGCTGGACCTGCCGTACTACGAGGCGGACCCGTACTCGCCGGACCAGGTCGCGTACTTCCAGCACACCGAGAACGACCCGGTGCTGATCGCCCACACCTCCGGCACCACCGGCGTGCCGAAGGCCGTGCAGTTCAACCACTTCGGCTTCTTCTTCGGCATCAGGCAGCAGGCCGACGCGGACCTCGGCGAGCGCATCCTGTCCGTGCTGCCGCAGAGCCACGCCTCGGCGATCTCGGTGCTGATGTCCGGTGTGCTGCGCGGCCTGGACGTCATGCTCGCCACCGAGCGCTCCCCGCAGCGGCTGGTCGAGCGGTTCGCCACCTTCCGCCCGCAGTTGGTGGTCGGATTCCCCAAGGTCTTCGTCGACCTCTGCCGACTGGACCCGGACCCGGCGGACTTCGCCTCCATCTCGTACTGGATGTGCACCGGCGACGCCAACCACGAGCAGCACATCCGCAAGCTGGTCGCGCTCGGCAACCACACGGACCGCTCGGGGCAGCGGCAGCCCGGGTCCCTGTTCATCGACAACTTCGGCTCGTCCGAGTTCGGTTTCGCCATGTTCCGCCAGGTGCACACGCCGACCAGCGACCGCTACGGCCGCTGCATAGGCCGTCCGTTCGCCTGGATAGACGCCCAGGTCTTCGACGACCGGGACGAACCGCTGGGCCCGTTCGCGGTCGGCCGGCTCGGCCTCAAGTCGCCGACGGTGACGGCCGGTTACTGGAACAACTCGCTGCTCAGCGAGAAGAACCGGGTGCGCGGCTACTGGCTCACCGGTGACTTCGCCTTCCGCGACGAGGACGGCCGCTTCTACCACGTCGACCGCACCACGGACGCCATCACCACCAGCCGCGGCACGGTCTACAGCACCCAGACCGAGGAGCTGATCCTGCGCAACTTCCCCGAGCTGCAGGACTGTTCGCTGGTGAAGTCGGAGGACACCGGGGAGCTGGTGCTGGCCGTCGAACCCGCCGACCCGGCCGCCGACCTGGACGGGCTGTTGACGCGGATCAACGAGACCCTGACCGCCGCCGCCCTGCTGCCGGCCGACCGGATCCTCGTCAAGGGGAGCGAGGAGTTCACCGGCGTGACCGGCAAGGCCCTCAAGCGGGCGATGCGCCGGTCCTACACCGCCGACGGAGCTCACGGACAAGCCTGACATGGCGGTTGAGAAGACCCTCCGATCGGGGCCGGGAACCCCCGCGGGCATCCCAACCCCCAGCCGACGGCCCCGGGCCGCCTGGGCCGTGGCCTGGCTGATGGGCGCCCTGATCGCGGGCGCCACCGTGCCCACCCCGGTCTATCCGCTCTACGCGCACGAGCTCGGGCTCACCCCGCTGCTGGTGACGGCGGTGTTCTCCACCTACGCACTGGGCACGCTCTGCACGCTGCTGCTGTTCGGCGGCATGTCGGACCGGATCGGGCGCCGCCCGATCCTGCTGGCAGCCCTCTGTCTGGGCCTGCTCAGCTGCGCCCTGTTCGCCGTCTCGCCCACCCTGCCCGGCATCCTGGGCGGGCGGCTGCTGTGCGGCTTCGCCGTGGGCCTGTCCTCCGGCGCGGCGACGGCCTACCTCGGCGAGCTGCTGGCCGACCGGCGCAAGGCGGCCCTGGTAGCCTCGGCGACCAACATGGCGGGCCTCGGCATCGGACCGATGCTCTCCGGCGTCCTCGTCCAGTACGGCCCCGGCCCGATGCTCCTTCCGTACCTGGCGCTGGCCGCCCTGCTCCTGCCCGGGTTCGCCGTGCTCGCGCTGCCGGAGACCGTCGTCCGCGCCGTCGGCCCGGTCCCCCTCCGCCCGCAGCGCCTGCGCATCCCGGCCGAACACCGGTCGGCGTTCGCCTACTCCGCGCTCGCCGCGCTCGGCCCGTTCGCGACCCTCGGCTTGTTCGCCGCCCTGGCCGGCACGTTCCTCCGGGACGGCCTGCACATCACCAACCACCTGATGGTCGGCGTCGCCCCCGGCACCGCCTTCACGGCGGCCGCGCTGGCCCAGGTCTGGGGCAGCAGGGTCGCACCCCGGACGGGCGTCATCGCCGGCATGGCCGTCCTCCCGGCCGGGCTGGTGTCGGTCGTCGCCGCGATCCCGGCCGTCTCGCTGTCGCTCTTCCTGGTCGGGGCGGCCGTCTCCGGCGGGGCCGCCGGATTCGCCTTCCGCTCCGGTCTGGCCCTGCTCTCCGCCAACGCCCGCCCCGACCAGGCCGGCCGACTGGTCTCCGGCTACTTCACCTCGGCCTACCTCGGGCTGTCCCTGCCAGTGGTCGGCACCGGCCTCCTGCTCGGCGCCACCACCCTGCTCGTCACCGCCGCCGTCTTCACCGCCGCGGTGACGGCCATCGCCCTGCTCTGCATCGTCCCGGTCGCCCGCGCCCGCGGATGACGGGGCGCCGGACCGGTTGCCGGTCGGGTGGGTCCCACCCGGAACACCCGTCAGTGGATCTCGCGGTCCTGCAGCTGGTGCAGGAGGTAGCCGGCGTGCAGCCGGTTCTTCGCGCCGAGCCGCCGCATGATCTCGGAGATGTGGCGCTGGCAGGTGCGCATGGAGATCCCGAGGCGGCGGGCGATCGCGCGATCGTCGACTCCGTCCACCAGCAGGCTGATGATCATCGCCTTGGTGTCGTCCGACGCTATCTCCACCATGCTGCGGTCGTAGCCGGGGGACAGCGGCAGCGCACTCGACCAGGCGAACTCGAAGGCCGCGTACATGAAGTCGACCACGCTCGGATCGCGTACCACCGCCGCGCTCAGCGGATCGTCGCGCAGCTCGATCAACGCGACCGTCCGATCGAAGATCATCAGGCGCGCGAAGTCGTTGCTGGTGGTCCGCACCTCCGCGCCCTGGCCGGTCACGTGCTCGACGAAGGTCAGCGTGGGCTGACTGTGCCTGGCGGGGTGCTGGTAGAGCGTGCGCAGCTTGACGCCGCGCGCCAGGAGTTCATCGGCGCGCTCCAACGACTCCGCCAGGGCCTCCTGGTCCCGGGCTCCGCCGGGCTGGGAGGCGACCACCTCGCGTCGGCTCGCCGCCGCGAGCTCGGCTATCACGCCACGCGCGGCGCCGACACCCAGCACGGGCTCGATCGGCGACGACCGGGCACCACGGAGCACCTTCTCCTGGTAGGCGGCCACCAGGCCGGTGTAGGTGGACCAGAGCCGGTCGGCCTCCCGCTGCCGCCGCGCCAGATCCTGCAGCACCGGTGCCAGCATCCGGATGCGGGCGGCTTCCGGGGGCACCGCCACCAGCCGACCGACATCGGCGGCACCGGCCCGTAGCAGCTTCAGCCTGAGTAATTCCGCTACTGCCAGCTTGACTTGACTGTCAGTCAAGTTCAGATCGTGCCCCGCCTCGGCGAGAGTCGGCGGAGAGGACTGCCGGAGCGTGAAGTCGTAGAGGATTTCGGCGGATTCGCCGAGCGGCGCACGAACCACGCCCGGAACTTCCCGATTTGACACGTGCCGTCCCCCTGGCGGATATGTGCAGGCCGAAAGAAGATAGCCCAGGCGGATGGGAAATGGCGCCTGTGGCTGGGCATGCTGGAGTGGTTGCGGTCGATCACGAACCGACGACGAGAAGGACTTGAGGGGGGACCGTCATGAGAATCGTCCGCCAGGTGTTCGCAGCTGCCCTGGTCGACGTCCTGACCACGTCCGCGGGCTCGCCACCCCCGGACCTCGGCGGGGACTGACAGCGCCGACCGGACCGGCCCCGCACCCCTCGCCGCGGTGGCCGGCCTTGGACTGCCCGGAGGTCGCGCCCGCCCGAGCCCCCGCGCGTCCGACCGTTGCTCCCCACCACCGCCGACCGCCGGGCCGCCGCGCGCGCCCGGACGAGCTCGGCCATACGGACCCGCGGAGAGGCACTTGACCAGCATCGGGCAGTCGTTAGAGAACCTCAGCTCTCCCACCCTGCCGGCGCTGCGCGACCTGGCACTGCAGGTGGCGGAGATGGCCGGCCGGCTCTCCGGAGGCGTGGCGTACGGCCTCCGCCCCGACGCGGCCCCCGAGGACGCCCGCTCGGTCGCAGCGCGCCTGATCCAGCAGTGCGGCCACCGCGTGGTCAGGGCCCAGAGCAGCTACGCCGACGGGCCGCACGAGTTCAACGACCCGCTCCTGGACCGGCTGCACACCCAACTCCTGGCCCGGGGAGGTGAGGTCAGGATGCTCGTCACCGGCACGCTGCTCCAGGACGAGGAGGCGCTGGCCAAACTGACCGAGCTCGCCACCGCAGGGGCGCAGATCCGGGTCTCCCCCTGCGGGCTGCCCACCGCCGTGATCACCGACGGCCTGGTCGGCCTGCTGGCCTCGGAGCGCAACGCGCCACTCACCGTGATCTCCGGTCGGGAGGCCGTCCGAGCCATCTCCCTCCTCCATGACGCCGTCTGGACCCAGTCCACCGGCCTCGTGCCCGACCACCGGGGCTGGACGGCCGACGAATGCTCCGTGCGCGTCCTACAGGCGATCAGCCAGGGCTACACCGACGAGCGGGCCGCCCGGGAGCTGGGCCTGTCGGTGCGCACCTACCGTCGGCACGTGGCCGCCCTGCTCACCCGGCTCGACGCGGGCTCCCGGTTCCAGGCCGGCGTGCGGGCGGCCCAACTCGGCCTGATCGGCGCGGCGGCCTGACCGAGGCGGCGGCCTGACCGGCGCCGCGCGCCCGACGGCGGGCCGGGCCGAATCCGGCGGACCGAAGGCCGGCCCCGTGGGACCGGCCCGTCGGCTCACTCCTTCGGAGCCTCCGGCTGCTCGACGAAGTCGACCTTCTTGAACTGCCGGTTCATCGACTTGGCCAGGAACCAGGTCGCGACGCCGAGGGCGGCGAAGACGACGAAGCCGAGGAGGCCGGGGGTGACCTTGGCGTCGTCGACGGCGAGGTCAGCGGCGAGGTGGACGAGGTTCACGGAGGCACTCATATCTCTATGGTGGCCCGGCTCACGGGGAGCCGGGCCATCGGGGGGTGGTTCAGTCGCGCGTGTCGGCGGCCTCGGCCGCCAGGGTGGGCGTGCGCAGGCCGGCGAACAGGTCGTCCTCCGGCAGGTCCACGTCGACCAGGGTACGGCTGAGCTCGTAGTCCTCGGTGGGCCAGACCTCGCGCTGGACCTCCAGCGGGACGCGGAACCACGGGCCGTCCGGGTCGATCTGGGTCGCGTGGGCGATCAGCGCGCGGTCGCGGGTCTCGAACCAGTCGTCGCAGCGGACCCGGGTGGTGATCTCGCGCTCCTTGCGGCCGCTCTTCTCCCAGCCCTCGATCCACTCGCCGTACGGCGACTCGTGGCCGTGCTCGGTGAGGTACGTGTGGAGGGCCCGGATGCGGCCCATCGGGAAGCCGTGGTTGTAGTACAGCTTGAGCGGCTGCCAGGGCTCGCCGGCCTCCGGGTAGGCGTCCGGGTCGCCCGCGGCGTCGAAGGCCAGCATGGTGATCTTGTGGGTCATGATGTGGTCCGGGTGCGGGTAGCCGCCGTTCTCGTCGTAGGTCGTGATGACCTGCGGCTTGAACTCGCGGATCAGCCGGACCAGCGGCTCCGCGGCCTCCTTGACGTCCTGGAGGGCGAAGCAGCCCTCGGGCAGCGGCGGCAGCGGGTCCCCCTCGGGCAGGCCTGAGTCCACGAAGCCCAGCCAGGCCTGCTTGACGCCGAGGATCGCCCGCGCCTCGTCCATCTCCTTGCGGCGCACCTCGTGGATGTTCTCCTCGACGTACCGGTCCCCCTGGAGCTTGGGGTTGAGGACCGACCCGCGCTCGCCCCCCGTGCAGGTGGCCACCAGCACGTCCACGCCCTGCTCGACGTACATGGCCATGGTGGCCGCGCCCTTGCTGGACTCGTCGTCCGGGTGGGCGTGCACCGCCATCAGTCGCAACTGCTCAGTCAACGCCTTGCGTTCCTTCCACACTTGTCGGGCGTTCCGCGAAGTCCGGGTCTGCCCACCGTACGAACCGCTCACTTCGGGACCGCGTCGCCGCGGGGCCGGGCCGCGGAACGTCGCCGGCGCGGCCGAGCCCTGCCCCCGCCGGACCGGCCGCGGGCGTGCCCCTCCTATAGTGACGGACTGGAGGAGCGTCGCATTCCCCCGCACCACCCGCGCGGCCCCTCCCCCAGGAGAGGACGGAGTCCGATGAGTGCAGACACCACCGCCACCGGTCTGCCCGAGGGGCGATACGGCCGCGGCGGCGACCGCGACTCGGACCGCCGCCTGAAGGTGATCGGCGCGGTCTGCGGCGTGCTCGGCCTGGGCCTGATCGCCTGGCTGGGCGGCTCCTACATGCTGCGCGAGTCGAAGATCAACGGCTCGGTGCCGACCTTCCAGGTGCTCTCCGACTCCGAGGTCCAGCTGCACCTCACCGTACGCAAGGGCGACGGGCAGGCCGGCACCTGCACCGTGCGCTCGCAGGGCGACGACCACGGGGTGGTCGGGGTGGCCGACTTCCCGGTCCCGGCGGCCGGCTCCAGCTACGACGCGGTGGTCACCCTGCGCACCACCTCGCGCGGCACCACCGCCGAGCTGCTGGGCTGCACCCCGACCAAGTAGTGGTCCCGCCGGGCAGCGCGCCCCCGCCGGGCGCCGCGCCCGGGCCGGACAGTGCGCCCCGGGCGGCGCACCCGCCTCCGGCGGCACGCATATCCGATCCGGAGAGCGGGCATCCGTAGAGGGTCCCGCACTCCATTGCCGTACACCGCGGCGCAACGCCACCGTCAACGACGCGTGAACGCCCCTCCCGCTTGTCAGCAGGACTTGTTAGGCTCGTGGTTTCGCCCCTTCCGCACCGGATGGTACGGGAGCGGGCGTTGCTTTGTAGTTGAGACCGATATCACCACCGACCCCTGCTGACGACTCACACCCTCAGCACAGCCCCAGCACCTACGAGGAGCACCCGTGACCCAGACCAGTGAGAACGTGACCTGGCTCACTCAGGCCGGCTACGACCAGCTCAAGGCCGAGCTGGACCACCTGACCGGGCCCTGGCGCATCGAGATCGCCCAGAAGATCGAGGCGGCGCGCGAGGAGGGGGACCTCAAGGAGAACGCCGGCTACCACGCGGCGAAGGAGGAGCAGGGCAAGTACGAGCTGCGCATCCGCCAGCTGACCCAGCTGCTGGAGCGCGCCAAGGTCGGCGAGGCCCCGGCCGACTCGGGCGTGGTGGCCCCGGGCATGGTCGTCACGGTCGCCTTCGACGGCGACGAGGACGACCTGATGGAGTTCCTGCTGGCCTCCCGCGAGGTCGCGGGCGCCGACGACCTGGACGTCTACTCGCCGCAGTCCCCGCTGGGCCGCGCCATCGACGGCAAGCGGATCGGCGACGAGGCCACCTACGAGCTGCCGAACGGCAAGCCGGCCATGGTGAAGATCGTCAAGGTCGTGCCGCACGCCGGCTGATCCGGCCGCACACGACCCGAGGGCGGCCGCGGAAGTCCAGCACTTCCGCGGCCGCCCTCAGGCGTTCCGGGCGCGCCGTTCCGGGCGGCGCCCGGTCAGGCGGTGGAGGAGCGGTACTTGCGCACCGCCAGCCAGGAGAACACCGCGGTGATCACGACCGACCACAGCACCGACACCAGCGCCGCGTGCTGCATCGGCCAGGCGCTGTCCACCGGCCCGACCTGGTTGCCGAACAGCACCCGGCAGGCCTGCACGGTGGCGCTGAACGGGTTCCAGTACGCGATCCCCTGGAGCCAGCCCGGCATCGAGGTGACCGGCACGAAGGCGTTGGACACGAAGGTCAGCGGGAACAGCCAGATCAGCCCGGCCGAGGTGGCCGCCTCGGGGCTGCGCACCGACAGGCCGATCAGCGCGCCGATCCAGGAGAAGGCGTAGCCGAGCAGGAGCAGCAGGCCGAAGGCGGCGAGCGCGTTGAGCAGGCCGTCGTGGATCCGCCAGCCGACCAGCAGCGCGACCATCGCCAGCACCACCAGGATGAACGCGGTCTGGCACAGGTCCGCCAGGGTGCGGCCGACCAGCACCGCGGACCGGGCCATCGGCAGCGAGCGGAACCGGTCCACCAGCCCCTTGCTCATGTCCTCCGCGATGCCCGCCGAGGCGCCGGCGACGGCGAAGGTGACGGTCTGGGCGAAGATGCCGGCCATCAGGAACTGGATGTACGTGTCCGAGCTGGAGTCGGTGCCGGGGATCTTGATCGCCCCGCCCATCACGTACGAGAACAGCAGCACGAACATGACCGGCTGCATCAGCCCGAAGACCACGATCTCCGGGATGCGGGTCATCCTGCGCAGGTTGCGCTTGGCGACCACCCAGGAGTCGTGCAGGGCGGCGACGATCCCCCGGCGCTGCCCGGGCATCGCCGGGCCGATGGCGTGCTCGGTGGCGGTGCTCATCTCAGCTCTCCTTCCCGGCCGCGACGGCCTGCTTGTCCGGCTCCGGCCCGCCCGGCCCACCCGGGCCGCCCTGGCCCCGGCCGCGCGCCTTGCGGTCGGCGCCGCCCTCCTCCTCGGACCGCTCCTCGGCGACGTGGCCGGTGAGGGTGAGGAAGACGTCGTCCAGGGTCGGGCGGCGCAGCCCGATGTCGTCGATCTCGATCCCGCGGGAGTCCAGTTCGCGGATCGCGTCGGCGAGCACCCGGGCGCCGCCGCTGATCGGCACGGTGATCCTGCGGGTGTTCCTCTCCACCGTCGGCTCGCTCAGCGCGTAGCCGGACAGCGCGGCGACGGCGTCGCCGACCAGGCCGGGCCGGTGCACCACGACCTCGATCCGCTCGCCGCCGATCTGCGCCTTGAGCTGGTCGGCGGTGCCGCGGGCGATCACCCGGCCCTGGTCGACCACCGCGATGTCGTGGGCGAGCCGGTCGGCCTCCTCCAGGTACTGGGTGGTGAGCAGCAGCGTGGTGCCCTGCTCGACCAGCGTCTCGATGACCTCCCAGAGCGCGAGCCGGTTGCGCGGGTCGAGACCGGTGGTCGGCTCGTCCAGGAACATCACCGGCGGCCGGACGACCAGCGCGGCGGCGAGGTCCAGGCGCCGGCGCATGCCGCCCGAGTAGGTCTTGGCGGTGCGGTCCTTGGCCTCGGTGAGGTTGAACCACTCCAGCAGCTCCAGCGCGCGGGCCTTCGCGGCGCGGTTGCTCATCTGGTAGAGCTCGCCGACCATGGTGAGGTTCTCGAAGCCGGTCAGGTACTCGTCGACCGCCGCGTACTGGCCGGACAGGCCGATCAGGCTGCGGACCCGGTCGGGGTGCTTGAGCACGTCGACCCCGGCGACCACCGCGTGGCCGGAGTCGGGGCGGAGCAGGGTGGTGAGGACCCGCACGGTGGTGGTCTTCCCGGCGCCGTTGGGGCCGAGCAGCCCGAGCACCGTGCCCTCGGGGACGTCGAGGCTGACCCCGTCCAGGGCTCGTACGTCGCCGAAGGTCTTCACCAGGTTCTCGGCTTGGATGGCTGGCGCCATGGCCTTGCCTCATCTCCTCGGACGTATGGGGCGATCTGTCCCACCCTGCCCCGTTTCCGGGCACACGGGCGACCCGATTCTCGACCCGTGGGACTCGAACGCGATGTATCGCGAGTCTTCCAGTACGCGATATATCGCGTCAAGGGACGGGGCCCAGGACCGGACGCGGAACGGCGTGCGGGACGGAGCCCGGCCGAAGTGCGGCATGGAGTCCGGCACGGAACTCAGCCCGAGACCACGTACCCCGCGTCCCGCAGCTCCCCGACCACCAGCGCGCAGTGCTCCGGCCCCTTGGTCTCCAGGTGCAGGTCCACCTCGACCTCGGTCAGCCCCAGCCGCGGGTCGATCCGCACGTGCGCCACGTCCAGCACGTTGGCGTCCACCCTGGTCAGCACGGCCAGCAGGTCCGCCAGCGCACCCGGCTTGTCCGCCAGCCGCACCCGCAGCGACAGGTAGCGCCCGGCCGCCGCCAGCCCGTGCCGCAGCACCCGCTGCATCAGCTGCGGGTCGATGTTGCCGCCGGACAGCACCCCCACCACCGGGCCCTCGAAGGAGTCCGGCCGCTCCAGCAGCGCCGCGATCGGGGCCGCCCCGGCCGGCTCGACCACCAGCTTCAACCGCTCCAGTCCGAGCAGCAGCGCCCGCGACAGCGCGTCCTCGGAGACCGTGCGGATGCCGTCGGCCAGCGTGTTGACCACCTCGAAGGGGATGTCGCCGGGGCGCCCGACCATGATCCCGTCCGCCATCGTGGCGAAGTGCTCCAGCGACACCGGCCGCCCCGCCGCCAGCGAGGGCGGGTACGCGGCCGCGCCGGCCGCCTGCACCCCGATGACCCGCACGTCCGGCCGCAGCGGCTTGACCGCCGCCGCGATCCCGGCGAGCAGCCCGCCGCCGCCCACCCCGACCAGGATGGTCCGCACCTCCGGGCACTGCTCCAGGATCTCCAGCCCGACGGTCGCCTGGCCGGTGACCACGTCCCAGTGGTCGAAGGGGTGGATGAACACCGCGCCGGTCGCGTCCGCGTACTGCTGCGCCGCCCGCAGGGCCTCGTCCACGGTGGCGCCGTGCAGCCGCACGTCGGCGCCGTAGTCGCGGGTGGCCGCGACCTTCGGCAGCGGCGCCGCGACCGGCATGAACACCGTGGAGCGCACGCCGAGCAGCGAGGCCGCCAGCGCCACGCCCTGGGCGTGGTTCCCGGCGCTCGCCGCCACAACCCCGCCGGCCCGCTGCACCGGCGAGAGTCCCGCGATCCGCACGTACGCCCCGCGCAGCTTGAAGGACCCGGTGCGCTGGAGGTTCTCGCACTTCAGGTGGACCGGCGCGCCGATCAGCCCGGAGAGGTGCCGGCTGCCCTCCATCGGGGTCACCCGGGCTACCCCGGCGAGCATCTTCTGGGCGCCGCGGACGTCGTCGAGGGTGATCGGCCAGGTGTGCATGGCGCCAGACTACGGGCGCGGCCGACGGTGATCCGGAATGCCGGGCCTGTTCCCGGGCCCGCCCGGCCCGCGTACCCTGCTGCTCCTGAGCCTTCCTCACCGCACGACGATCGTGAGCCGCGATGACGACGACCTCGCCCCAGGCCACCGACCGCACCGACCCCGTGCACACCCAACTCCAGTACCAGCTGGCGGTGTTCGCCCGCCGCATGGAACAGGTCCGGACCTCCGGCGGCGGGGTCGGGGCCCTGGACCGGGCCGCCTACCTGCTGCTCGACCGGCTGCAGCGGCACGGGCCGGCCAACGTCAAGGCGCTGGCCGAGTCGCTGGGGGTGGACTCCTCCACGGTGACCCGCCAGGTCGCCCCGCTGGTCACGGCCGGGCTGGTCGGCCGGGTGCAGGACCCGGCCGACCGCCGGGCCGTACGGCTCGCGCTGACCTCGCGCGGCCTCGACCGGCTCGCCGAAGTCCGCGACGGCCGGGCCGAGTTGACGCGCCGCCTGGTGGACGGCTGGCCGCCGGAGGAGCAGCGCGTGTTCTGCGCCCTGCTGGCCCGCTTCAACCTCGCGATGGAGTCGTACACGGCGGACCAGCAGGGGCAGTGAGGGGCCGCGGCCCCGTACGGGCTCAGCCCAGCGCCTGCTTGAGGTCGGCCAGCAGGTCGTCGATCGACTCGATGCCGACCGAGACGCGCACCAGGTCGGACGGCACCTCCAGCGGCGAGCCCGCCGCCGAGGCGTGGGTCATCCGGCCCGGGTGCTCGATCAGCGACTCGACGCCGCCGAGCGACTCACCGAGGGTGAACAGCTGCGCGCGGTTGCAGACCTCGACGGCCGCCTCCTCGCCGCCGGCGACCCGGAACGAGACCATCCCGCCGAAGGCCTTCATCTGCTTGGCCGCGATGTCGTGGCCGGGATGCTCGGGCAGGCCCGGGTAGAGCACCTGGCTGACCTTCGGGTGGCTCGCCAGCAGCTCGGCGACCTTCTCGGCGTTGGCGCTGTGCCGGTCCATCCGGACGCCCAGCGTCTTGATGCCGCGCAGCACCAGCCAGGCGTCGAACGGGCCGGAGACGGCGCCCATCGCGTTCTGGTGGTACGCGACCTCCTCGCCGAGGGCCGCGTCGGCCAGCACCAGCGCACCGCCGACCACGTCGGAGTGGCCGCCCATGTACTTGGTGGTGGAGTGCACGACCGCGTCCGCGCCGAGCGAGATCGGCTGCTGGAGGTACGGGCTGGCGAAGGTGTTGTCGACCACCAGCAGCGCGCCGGCGCCGTGCGCGATCTCGGCGAGCGCGGCCAGGTCGGTGATGCCCAGCAGCGGGTTGGACGGGGTCTCCACCCACACCGCGCGGGTGTTGGGGCGCAGCGCCTCGCGGACGGTGGCCAGGTCCTGGGTGTTGGCCACGGAGAACTCGACGCCCCAGCGGGTCAGCACCTTGGCGAACAGCCGGAAGGTGCCGCCGTAGGCGTCGTTGGGGATCACGATGTGGTCGCCCGGCTTGAGGATGGTGCGCAGCAGGGTGTCCTCGGCGGCCAGGCCGGAGGCGAAGGCGAGGCCGCGAGCGCCGCCCTCCAGTGCCGCGAGGCACTCCTCCAGCGCGGTGCGGGTCGGGTTGGCGCTGCGGCTGTACTCGTAGCCGCCCCGCAGGCCGCCCACCCCGTCCTGCTTGTAGGTGGACACCTGGTAGATCGGCGTGACGACGGCCCCGGTCTGGGGGTCTGCTTCCTGACCCGCGTGGATGGCGAGAGTCTCGAAGCCCTGAGGAAGCTGGTGCTCGGTCATGGGTCCGAGCCTAATGGGCGAATGCCGTCACGCCTGCCCGAACCGGGAAGCGGGGCGAACCCGCAGGTGGGAGCGGGTGCGCGGCGGGCCGGAACCGCGGGTGCGCGAGGCCCCCGGTCTCCCGGCCTCCGCGCGGCGGGCCCGAACGGCCCGTACGGCCGCCCTCCGGAATCCGGGGGCGGCCGTGCGCGTTGCACACTGAGCCAGGTTCCCCGACCCGCTGGAGCAGGCCGTGCTGTTCAACCGCCACAAGACCTCGCTCGTCCCCGCCGACCAGGCGCTGCCCGGCCGGCCCTCCCCGGCCTTCACCCTCACCGAGCCGCACACCGTGCTCGGGCACCCGCTGCCCGGCCCGTACCCGCAGGGCCTGGAGGTGGCCGACTTCGGGCTGGGCTGTTTCTGGGGCGCCGAACGCACCTTCTGGCGACTGCCCGGCGTCTGGACGACGCTGGTCGGCTATCAGGGCGGCCACACCCCCAACCCGACGTACGAGGAGGTGTGCAGCGGGCTGACCGGGCACACCGAGGCGGTCCGGGTGGTGTACGACCCGGCCGTGATCTCCTACGAGCGCCTGCTGAAGACGTTCTGGGAGGCCCACGACCCGACCCAGGGCAACCGCCAGGGCAACGACGTCGGCACCCAGTACCGCTCCGCCGTCTACACCCACTCCCCCGCCCAGGCCGAGGCCGCCGCGGCCACCCGGGACGCCTTCCAGCCGTCGCTGACCGCGCTCGGTTACGGTCCGATCACCACCGAGATCGCCCCGGCCGGCCCGTTCTTCCCGGCCGAGCCGTACCACCAGCAGTACCTGTCGGAGGCCAAGAACCCCAACGGCTACTGCGGTCTGGGCGGTACCGGCGCCTCCTGCCCGATCGGCGTGGCCCGCACCCAGGGCTGACCCTCTCCCGGGAGCGGCCACTCAAAGTGACCGGTCCCTGATCCGGGCGCAGACTGGAAGGGCCGACGGGGCCGGCCCGGCCACCCTCTGGTGGCCGGGCCGGCCGCACGGGAGAGGAGTGCGCCATGTCCGGTCCCTACCGACGGAACTTCGACGATCCCGAGGAAGTCCGCCCCTTCGAGGAGGGCACGGGGGAGCTGCGGCTGGTCAACCTGGACGGCGGCCCGGTGGGCCGGGCCGTGTTCGAGCCGGGTTGGCAGTGGTCCAAGCACGTCAAGCCGATCGCCAAGACCGACAGCTGCCAGGCCGCCCACGCCGGGTACGTGGTCTCCGGCCGGATGAAGATCGTCATGGACGACGGCCGGGAGTGCGAGGTGGGCCCCGGCGACTTCATGCTCTGCCCGCCCGGGCACGACGCCTGGACGGTGGGCCCGGAGGCCTGTGTGATCGTCGACTGGCAAGGCTTCGCGGACTACGCGAAGCCCTGAGCGGCACCGGGCTCCGCCGTTTCGCACCGGTCCCGCTCCCCGGGTCGGCCGTGAGGTCCGGTCCCACCCGGGGAGTCTTTCGTACCGGGGTCCGGCGGGGTCAGACGGCGCTGCCGGCCTTCCAGGCGGACCAGCTCATGTTCCAGCCGTTCAGGCCGTTGTCCGGGGCGACCGTCTTGTCGCCGGAGTTCACGACCTCGACCACGTCGCCGACCATCGAGGACTTGTAGAACTTGAAGCCGTCGGCGCCGCTGTCCTGGGCGCCCTTGGTGTCCTGGAGGCCGATGCAGCCGTGGCTGGTGTTCTGGCTGCCGAAGATCGACGGCGAGGACCAGTAGTTGCCGTGGATGAAGGTGCCCGAGGTGCTGAGGCGCTGGGCGTGCGGCACGTCCGCGATGTCGTACTCGCTGCCCAGGTTGACGGTCTGCGAGTTCATCCGGGTCTGGGTGTACTGCTCGGAGATCACCATCTTGCCGCCCCAGGTGGTGTGCTCGGGCGAGCCGCCGGAGATCTTGTAGACCGCGCTGACCTGGCCGTCGGTGGTGACGGTGAGCTTCTTGGTGGCGAGGTCGGCGACGCTGGTCTGGGCGCGGCCGATGGTGAAGCTGACGTCCTTGGACTGGGTGCCGTAGACGCCCTTGGCGCCCTCGACGTCCTTGAGCCGGAGCTTGAGGGTGACCTTGGTGCCCTTGGCCCAGTACTCCTGGGGCCGGAAGTCGAGCCGGGTGCTGGAGAACCAGTGACCGACGATCTCGACGCCCGGCTCGGCTATGACCGTGATCGCCTGCTGGACGCTCTTGCGGTCGGTGATCGGCTTGCTGAAGTTGATCGAGACCGGCATGCCGACGCCGACCGTCGAGCCGTCCTCGGGGGTGAAGTAGCCGACGAAGGTGTTGGCCGGGGTCGCCGTGGTGAAGACGGCGTTGGAGTCCGCCTCCAGCTTGTCCTTGTCGAAGGCGGTGGCGGCGACGGTGTACTTGGTACCGCTGGCGGGGGCGGTGGCCGAGGTCCAGCCGGTGCCGTCTGCGGAGAGCTGGCCCGCCAGCTCCTTGCCGGTGGTGTCGGTGACCTTGACGCTGCTCAGGGTGCCGTTGGCGACGGTGACCTTGACCGGCTCGCTGAAGCTCGCGGAGGCGGCGCCGTCGGCCGGGGTGACGGTGATGACCGCGGCCGAGGTCTTGGGGGCGCTGCTGCTCGCGCCGCTCGGGGCGCCGCCCGAACCGCCCGAGCCGCTGCCACCGCTGCCACCGCTGGCGCTGTTGTCGTTGCAGGCCGCCAGCAGCAGTACGGGCGCGCCGATCAGTCCCGCGAGGACCCCGCGCCGGCTCCAGCCGCTTCCGGCCGCCCGCCCCTGACCTTCCCGTGCCGTCACGTCGCGTCTCCCTGCTGATCATCCCGGGCATTACGGATACAGAAACGCAATCCACCCGTTCACGGTTCCAACACCGAAGGGTAAGCGATCGTATGAGATGACCCAACTTCCCGATGAACAGGGACGAAACGCCCGGCCCGCGAGGCGGACCGGGCGTTCACGTGTGATGGCGGCGGGCGCCGTCACCCGACGGCTTCGTCCTACTCGGCGGACTCGTCCACCTGGTACTCGTCCCACTCCTCGCTGTCCGGGTCGAACTCGGTCTGCGCCGACTCCCAGGTCGCCGAGGCGAGCTCCACACCGGGCACGTCGCCGAGCAGCGCGACCGGGTCGATGAAGTGGGCGAGCGAACCCGACGGGTCCACCTCGATGGCCTCGACGGACTGGGCGCGCTCCTCGTCGTCGAGGTACTCGTCCGCGGTGACCGCCTCCAGGGCGGCCGCCTTGAGCGCGCCCTCGTCGGTGATCTCCGCGATGAGCTCGATCTTGACCCGGACGTAGCGCGGGGTGTCCTGGTCGGTCGTTTCAGTGCTGGTCATGCGTGCGAGCGTACGGGACGACCGCGCCCGGCGTGGTGCGCGGGCGGCCGCCCGGAGCACACCCCGCGCGCCCGGCGCGAACGGCGCGAACGGAAGGGGCCGGTCCCTCGGAGAAGGACCGGCCCCACCGTTCCCCGCCGGGGCTCCCCCACCCGGGAGCCACGGGGACACGCGCCGTGCGGCGCGGTGCTGCCGCGGGAACCGCCGCACCCTGTCAGCCGGCCGGGGCCGGGCAGGGGCGGGACGACGGCGCCTCCCACGGCGGAGGACACAGCGGCCGGGTCAGGCTCGCCCGGTGTGTCCGGAGCCGACCGCGGTCGCCGGGGAGCCGCTCCCGGACGGTTGCCGTCGCCTCACTCGGCGTCCTGCCGTTGACCACCACGATGCCCGAGCCTTGTTAACCACGTGCTGCGGGCAGGTGACGCCGGTGTACCACTTCTCCCGTGGACGAATCCTCCGCATCCGTCCACGGCGGGACGGCGGTGACGGAGCATCGGCGACGGACGGCGGCGGGGCAGCGGTCGGCGAGCGACGGGGCAACGGACGGCGGCCGGCGGTGACGCCGGGTCAGTGCTGGCCGCGACCGGTCAGGAAACCCAGCAGGTCCTGGCGGGTGACGATGCCCTGCGGCTTGCCCTCGACCAGCACGACGGCCGCGTCGGCCTTCTCCAGCACGGTCATCAGGTTGGTGACGGTCTCGCCCGAGCCGACCACCGGCAGCGGCTTGGACATCACCTTGTCCAGCGTGTCGGTGAGCTCGATCTCCTTGGCGAAGATGCCCTCCAGCAGCAGCTTCTCGACCACCGAGCCGATCACCTCGCCGGCCATGATGTCCGGGTGCCCGGCACCCGGGGAGACCACCGGCATCTGCGAGACGCCGTACTCGCGCAGCACCCGGACCGCCTCGGAGACCGTCTCGTTCGGGTGCATGTGGACGAACTGCGGGACGCCGCCCTGCTCCATGGACTCCTTGCGGGCCAGCACCTCGCCGATGTGCGCCTCGTCGGTGGACGAGGGCAGGAAGCCGTAGTCGGCCATCCAGTCGTCGTTGAAGATCTTCGACAGGTAGCCGCGGCCGCCGTCCGGCAGCAGCACCACCACGACGTCGTCCGGCCCGAGCTCCTTGGCCACCTCCAGCGCGGCCACCACGGCCATCCCGCAGGAGCCGCCGACCAGCAGGCCCTCCTCCTTGGCCAGGCGGCGGGTCATCTGGAACGAGTCCTTGTCGGAGACGGCGACGATCTCGTCCGCGACGTTGCGGTCGTAGGCGGTCGGCCAGAAGTCCTCACCGACGCCCTCGACCAGGTACGGCCGGCCGGTGCCGCCCGAGTAGACCGAGCCCTCCGGGTCGGCGCCGATCACCTTGACCTTGCCGCCGGAGGCCTCCTTCAGGTAGTTGCCGGTGCCGGAGATGGTGCCGCCGGTGCCGACGCCCGCCACGAAGTGGGTGATCTTCCCCTCGGTCTGCTCCCACAGCTCCGGGCCGGTGGAGTGGTAGTGCGAGGCCGGGTTCTCCGGGTTGGAGTACTGGTCCGGCTTCCAGGCGTTCGGGGTCTCCCGGACCAGGCGGTCGGAGACGTTGTAGTAGGAGTCCGGGTGCTCCGGGGCGACGGCGGTCGGGCAGACGACCACCTCGGCGCCGTACGCGCGCAGGGTGTTGATCTTGTCGGTCGAGACCTTGTCCGGACAGACGAAGATGCACTTGTAGCCCTTCTGCTGGGCCACGATCGCCAGGCCGACGCCGGTGTTGCCGGAGGTCGGCTCGACGATGGTGCCGCCGGGCTTGAGGGCGCCCGAGGCCTCGGCGGCCTCGATCATGCGCATCGCGATGCGGTCCTTGACCGAGCCGCCGGGGTTGAAGTACTCGACCTTCGCCAGCACTGTCGCGCTGATGCCCTCGGTGACCTTGTTCAGCTTGACCAGCGGCGTGTTGCCGACCAGGTCGATGATCGAGTTGTGGTACCGCACGGGGGTCCTCCCGGTCTGTGGGCGTGCGACTGCTTTTCGGTACTGCAAAGCCTAGGGCGTGGCACCCGTCCCTCGGCTCCCCTCTTTCACACCTCCCCCAATGGCCCACCCCCTTCGGCGCCCCGGGTAATCCCGCCCCCCGCGCGGGTAAGAGCGCTGTGCAGGCAGCGCCGTGCCTCCGTGGGGGGGCCGGCAGGAGCGCGTGAAGGGGGCACCGGATGCCAGGGGCACGGGACTCGCGGGCCCGGGTGGCCCGTCGGATCGCCACCGCGGCGGCCTACGGCGGCGGCGGTCTCGGCCTGCTCGGAGTGGGCCTGGTCGGCCTGCTGCTGACCGAGAGCAAGCTCGCCATCCAGGCCATCGGGGTCCTGGAGACCCAACCGCCCAGGGCCGACGGCGTCTACGGGGACGCCTTCGCCGACCGCACCGTCGGCCCCCAGGCCCCGCTCGTGCTGGCCGTCCTCGGCGACTCCACCGGCGCCGGCCTGGGCGTGGCCCGCTCCGGCGAGACCCCGGGCGCCCTGCTCGCCGCCGGCCTCGCCTCGGTGGCCGAGCGCCCGGTGCGGCTGGTCAACGTGGCCCGCTCCGGCGGCCGCTCCGCCGACCTCTCCGGCCAGCTGGAGCAGGCGCTGCCGCACCACCCGGACGTCGCCGTGATCATGGTCGGCGCGAACGACGTGACCCGGCACAGCCCGGCCCAACTGGCCGTCCGCCAGCTCGGCGAGGCCGTCGCCGCCCTGCACGCCAACGGCTGCGAGGTGGTCGTGGGCACCTGCCCCGACCTCGGGACGATCAAGCCGGTGCGGCCGCCGCTGCGCTGGGTGGCCCGCCGGCTGAGCCGGCAGCTGGCCGCCGCGCAGACCATCGCGGTGGTGGAGGCGGGCGGTCGGACGGTCTCGCTGGGATCGCTGCTGGGCCCGGAGTTCGCCGCGCGCCCGGAGATGTTCGCCGCCGACCGCTACCACCCCTCGGCCCAGGGCTACGCGACCGCCGCGATGGCGCTGCTGCCCTCGGTCTGCGCCACGCTCGGACTCTGGCCCGAGGAGGAGCGCCCGGCCGCGGCCGTCCCGGGCACCTCGGTGCTGCCGGTCGCGGTCGCGGCGGCCGCGGCGGCCGACCGGGAGGGCACCGAGGTGGCGGCCGTACTGGCGGAGGGCGCGGGCCGCCGTTGGGCCCAGTTGAGGCACCGGCTGCGGATCGGCCCGCCCGGCCCGGAGGGCGGGAAGGAGGCCGGTACGACCCCCGGGAACACGTCGGCCAGCTCACACGCTGGTACGGGTGACGCCTGATCTACCAGGCGGTAACTTTCCTCCCGGACGTCAGGTCCGCCGTCACCCAGCGAGGAGCCCGTCATGCCCGAAGCCGTCATCGTCAGCGCCGCCCGTTCGCCGATCGGCCGGGCCTTCAAGGGCTCGCTCAAGGACGTCCGCCCGGACGACCTGACCGCCCACATCATCCAGGCCGCCCTGGCCAAGGTGCCCCAGCTCGACCCGCGCGAGATCGACGACCTGATGCTGGGCTGCGGCCTGCCCGGCGGCGAGCAGGGCCACAACCTGGCCCGCATCGTGGCCGTCCAGATGGGCATGGACTACCTGCCCGGCGCCACCATCACCCGCTACTGCTCCTCCTCGCTCCAGACCACGCGGATGGCGCTGCACGCGATCAAGGCCGGCGAGGGCGACGTCTTCGTCTCGGCCGGCGTGGAGACCGTCTCGCGCAGCGTGAACGGCACCTCGGACGGCCTGCCCGGCACCATGAACCCGATCTTCGACGAGGCCCAGGCGCGCACCAAGAAGCGGGCCGAGGAGGGCGGCGGCGAGTGGCACGACCCGCGTGAGGACGGGCTGCTGCCGGACGCCTACATCGCGATGGGCCAGACCGCCGAGAACCTGGCCGCGCTCAAGGGCATCACCCGCGCCGAGCAGGACGAGTTCGGCGTCCGCTCGCAGAACCTCGCCGAGGCCGCCATCAAGGCCGGCTTCTGGGAGCGCGAGATCACCCCGGTGACGCTCCCGGACGGCACCGTGGTCAGCACGGACGACGGCCCGCGCGCCGGCGTCACCCTGGAGGGCGTGGCCGGCCTGAAGCCGGTGTTCCGCCCCGACGGCACCGTGACCGCCGGTAACTGCTGCCCGCTGAACGACGGCGCGGCCGCGCTGGTCATCATGTCCGACACCAAGGCCCGCGAGCTCGGCATCACCCCGCTCGCCCGGGTGGTCTCCACCGGCGTCAGCGCGCTCTCCCCCGAGATCATGGGCTACGGCCCGGTCGAGGCCTCCAAGCAGGCGCTCAAGCGGGCCGGCCTGACCATCGACGACATCGACCTGGTCGAGATCAACGAGGCCTTCGCGGCCCAGGTGATCCCCTCCTACCGCGACCTCGGCGTCGACCTGGACAAGCTGAACGTCAACGGCGGTGCGATCGCGGTCGGCCACCCCTTCGGCATGACCGGCGCCCGGATCACCACCACCCTGATCAACTCGCTGCAGTGGCACGACAAGCAGTTCGGTCTGGAGACCATGTGCGTCGGCGGCGGCCAGGGCATGGCGATGGTCATCGAACGCCTCAGCTGACCCCCCGGACACCCTCCGAAGGGTCTGGACCACCCATTTGGAGTGACGCAGCGTAATTGAGGGCCGGATCACACCGCGAGGTCGATCCGGCCCTCAATTCTTTCGTTTTCCGCCCGGAAATCGACACTGCGGAGCGGATCAACTCCACTGCGTAGAACGGTGTTACCTAACAATTTGGGGACAAGAGCGAAAGTCCTGGACGAATTGGACATTCGCCACTGCGGTAACAGCCCCGCATGCGGCAGTGTGGACACGTAACCCCGTTCCGCTCCTCGCTAGGAGTACGTTCCGTGAGCGCCGTCTACACCGTCCTGCTACTGATCCTGATCACCGTGTCGACCGCCGTGCTGCTCCACCTCCGCGGACTCTCCCGCCGACTGGACGCGCAGGCCGCGGCCCCGACCGCGGCCGCCCCGGTGGACGAGGCCGCGATACGCCGGGCCGTCACCGAGGCGCTCGCCGCCGACCGTGAGCGGGAGATCACCGAGGCCCGGGCGTTCTGGGCCGAGCAGGAGGCCCGCGCGGCCGAGGACGCGCCGCTGTTCGACTCGCCGTTCTCCGGCGCGTTCTCCGGCACCGACGAGTGGCCGCTCTTCTTCCCCCGCCCCACCGGCCCGCAGGACGCCGTCGACAACGCCGGGACGATGGACCCGGAGTTCGGCGAGGCGCTGCGCTCCGCGCTGGAGGACCTGATCAACGAGGGCGGCGGCACCGCCCCCGCCGAGCCCGGCACCGAGGGCGGCCTGCCGCTGCGCCCCGGCCACCCGGTCGGCGAGACCAAGGACGCCCGGGCCCGCCGCGAGGCCGACCTGCTGGCCACCGGCCTGGAGGCCGGGCTGCTGGACGCCGACCCGGCCGTCGAGGAAGCCCCGGTCGCCATGCCCGACCCGCGCCGCCACCCCTCGCACCCCGACTTCGTGCCCAGCCAGGCGCCGTCCCGGGAGTGGACCGACAGCCGGCTGGCCACCCTCGCCGAGGAGGCGGTCGCCCTGATCGACGTCCGCCCGGGCCCGCTGGGCACCCTGGACGTCTACGCCTTCGCCGACGGCACCACCCTCTGCGTGGCCCCGGGCGACCGGGAGGCCGCCTACCGGCTGATCGACGCGGTCCGCGCCGGCGAGCACGTCCGGCTGCTCGGCGGCTCGCGCTTCTCCGGCTCGTACTCGCTGACCTTCTCCACCGAGGAGGAGGCCGTCTACGTGCTCGCCGACCGGGTGGTCGCCAGCATCTGACGGCGACTCACCGGATCACCAGCACGCAGCGCGCCGAAGGCCGGCCGGGTCATGGGGTTACCGATCCGGCCGGCCTTCGGCGTGGGCGCGTCCTCGGGGCCTCAGCCGCAGAGCGCCGCCGCCTCCCGCACCGCGTCCACCGCCCCGGCCAGCACCTCGGCCGCCGCCACCGGCCCGTCCGGCAGCGCGACCTCCGCCCCCCGGGGCAGCGCCGCGAGCGCGGCCGCCAGGTCGTGCGCGGCGACGGCCAGCTGGTCCCCCACGGCGAAGGCCCCGGCATCCGGGAACTCCCGCCGCTCCTCCTCCTCCGCGGCCAGCGCCAGGCCGGCCAGCCGCCGCGCCAGCTCCAGCACGGCCGCCGCCCGCGAGGCGTACCCCGGCACAGCGCCCAGCAGCTTGCTCTGCGGCAGCGAGCGGAAACGATCCGCCAGGGACTCGGCGGCTTCGACCAGGGGATTCACGTCCAGGGGCTCCACGTCATGCATGGGTAGGAGCGTAGGCGAAAAGCCGCCGGGCCCCGGAGCGAGTGGCTCCGGGGCCCGGCGGCAGTGTGCTCGGCGGAAGGGACCGTCAGTCGTCGCCGCGAAGGCTGGCGATCAGGCGCAGCATCTCGAAGTAGATCCAGACCAGCGAGAAGGTGAGCCCGAAGGCGGCCCGCCAGGACTCCTCCTGCTGGGCGCCGCCGGCGATGGCCCGCTCGATCTCGTTGAAGTCGAGCGTCAGGTAGAACGCGCCGAGGGCGACACCGATCAGGCCGATGCCGACGCCCAGCGGGCCCGACCAGGTGTCGACTCCGCCGCCGAACGCCCACGCGATGCAGTTGACCAGCAGCAGACCCGAGAAGCCCAGGCCGATCGCGATGCCGATCCGGGTGTACTTCGGGCTGACCCGCAGCCGCCCGCTCTTGTAGACGTAGAGCGTCGCCCCGAAGACCGCCGCCGTGCCCAGCACCGCCTGGATCGCGATGCCCGGCCAGATGGTGTTGAGGACGTGGGTGACGGCGCCCAGCGCGAAGCCCTGGAACGCCGAGTAGGCCAGGACCAGCGCGGGGCTGATCTTCTGCCGGAACTGGACGACCAGACCGACGATCATGGCGACCAGCGAGGCGCCGACCGCGAAGCCGAAGTTCTTGAACGGCAGCGTGAACCAGGCCACCGCACCGGCGCCGACCACGGTCAGCAGGGTCATGGCGGTGCGCGCGATCACGTCGTCGAGCGTCATCCGCCCGGTGGCGCCGGGGCCGGCCGACGGACCGTTGTACAGCTCGTAGAGCTGTTCGTCGGTCATCGGGCCCTGGCCGTGCGGCTGCTGGGCGTAGGGCGTACCCGCGTACGGGTTCTGGCCGTACGCGTTCTGGCCGTAGGGGTTCTGGCCGTGCGGGCTCCCGGCCTGCGCGGTGGTACCGAACCCCGCGTAGCCGGCGTCGCGGGTGAAGGACCCCTCCCGCGAGAAGACCGGGTTGCTGCTTCTCATTGCTCATTCCCTCCGTGGCGGCACTGCACCGCCCTCGCACAAGGGTAATGGCTTGGCAAAAATTCCGGGATACGCCGCGAGGAGGATCCGTGAACAATGACCGGCGGGGACGCCGTCGCGCCCCCGCCGAGTGATCGGTGCCCGGAGCCGGACTCGAACCGGCACGGCCTCGCGGCCAAGCAGTTTTAAGCTGCCCGTGTCTGCGTTCCACCATCCGGGCGTCTGCGAAACCACCCTGAGCCTAGTCTCCCGACTCACCCTTTCGCATGTTCCCAGCCCCGGAAGTTGTCATGTTTCCCTGCCATCTGACGATCTGTCCGGGATTCGGCCACGAAGGATATCCGTTCCGGCCATCCATTCCGCATCAGGGTCCACGTCATACCGCAGGAGGAGGGGCCAACCCCTCCCGTACGCCCAGCGGTGGTAGGGCCAACCGTCCGGCGGAGCGACGCGAAACCATGATCACGTCGCGGAACATGGAGGTACAAGTCCACGAGTACGACGAGCACAAGGAGCCCCCGTGACCACGCCGACCGCAACCGCCGTCCACACCGGCCTGGCGGCCGCCCGAGCCACCGGTCTGAACAAGGTCTACGGGGAGGGGGAGACCCGCGTCGTCGCCCTCGACAACGTCAGCGTCGTCTTCCCCCAGGGCGAGTTCACCGCGATCATGGG